>JANMOL010000019.1:0-4195 GCA_031369245.1 Hyphomicrobium sp.
GCGCTCGCTGTTGCGCAAATCAACGCGGAGCGTGTGGGTGTTGGCGGGCGCGTCCGATTTGTCGCGGGGCCAGGGCTCGGCCACCTTGGCGGGCACGCCGACCTGATCGTTTCGAACCCGCCTTACATCCCGGCGGCCGAGATTGCCGGCCTGGCGCGCGATGTGCGCAACTTCGATCCGCTTCTGGCGCTCGACGGGGGGCCAGATGGACTTGGCGTTTATCGCGATTTTGCTCATGATTTCATGAGGTTCGGCAATGGAACGCCGATCGCTCTCGAAATCGGTGCAGGCCAAGCCGCTGATGTCGGCGCCATTTTCGCTAAGGCCGGGGCCCGGATGACGGGCCAGAAGGCTGACCTGGGGGGCCACATCCGGGTTGTGATTTTTGAGCAGCGTTGCTAGCGCAACCTGCAAATTGTGTTGGCGCGGCACCCGTTCCGCGATACTGTCTTGCTGGTGGTTGTGGTCGGTGCGACCAAACGTGCGATAGGCGGACGGTCTTGCTGCCATCGCAAAAACCCATTTCAAGATTTTGGTGCGCGAGGCAGGGGCCATTGGCCGGGCCCGCGAGACGGCTCAAGGGACAAAATCCGGAGCCAGCGTAACGGACGCCCTACTCCAGACGGGACGATTGCTCAGGTAGTGCGAGCGTTACGGCAAGGGTCATCGCAAGTGTCAGCGCGCCGCTGAGTGAGCGAGCGCAGGCTGCAAACAGATCAGGGCCGCTCTCGAACAGAGCTGCAACCGGCAATGGGGATTTGGACCAAAGAGGTCCTGAAGAGCACTCGTCCTTCGACATGACGAGCGATGCTGAGGCACAGCACACGAACCTAGCACACAAGAACCTAACAGATGTGATCGGGAGCCCATGAGGCAAGGACAGCAAAATCGTCGTGGCCGCGGCCGCAACAATAATAGCAATAATAATACCAGTAATAACAACCGCAAATCGCAGAATCCGATGACCCGCAGCTTTGAAAGTGCTGGTCCGGATGTGAAGCTCCGCGGGACGCCATCGCACATTGCCGAGAAATATATTTCGCTGGCGCGCGATGCTTTGTCGTCGGGCGATCCGGTGCTGGCGGAAAACTATTTGCAGCATGCCGAGCACTACAACCGCATCATTCTGACGTATCGCGAGCAGCAGATCAGCCAGGGCGGCGACCAGATGGGCGCGGGCCTGCCGCGTCCGCACACGCTCGGCGGCGCGGATAGCATAGATGGCGACGAATTCGGCGATGACGAGGGCGACGATTTCGGCAATTCAGGCATGAATCCCGGGATGGCCCAGGGTGGTAGCCAGGGTGGCGGCCAAAACGCCGGGCAGCCGGGTGGCGACCAGGGCGACGGTCCGCCGCCGCACATGCAGCCGCCGCGCAATTACGGCCAGCAGCCGCAACGCTATGACAATCGCCAGCCGCGCCATGACAATAACCGCGGCGAAAATCGCCCAAACAATTACCGCAACGATCGCGGTGATCGCCAGGACTTCCGGCAAGATCGCAATAGCGGCAACGACCGCCAGGATCGCGGCGAGCGTTTTGGCCAAGATCGCAATCAAGATCGCAATCAGGATCGGGGTGACCGGCCCGATCGCGGCAATACTGCCGAGGCGCGAGCCTACCGCGATGATCGCGGACCACCGCCAAACCGCGGCGGCGATGGCCCCGATGGCAATACGTATAACAACAATGGCAACAGCAACGGCCAGCATCGCCGCCGCGAGCGTTTCCAGGGTCCTGGTAACGGCCCCGCGCAACCGCCAAACGGCCCGCCTGCGTCGGATCTACTGCCGCCGCTTGCGAGCGCAGCGCCGTTCGTGCCGCCGCAATCCGCGCAGCCGGCGGTGCCGCCGCTGGCCGATGAACAACCGGCATTTTTGCGCAGACCTGTTCGCCGTCCGCGACGCGAAGAGCCGGCCGTGCCGCCGCCCGCAGCGTCCGGCGACGATCAGGACTGAGATTTAGATCTGTGTTCGACGACATCAAAAACCGCGAGGCAGATCAGCCCCGCGGTTTTTTGTTGGCCGCGGGTGTCATTATGCGGGGCGTGCTATCGCATCGCCGGTGCGCAACTGGCCGCCTACTGTGATTTTGGCGTAGACGCCGAAATCAGTATGACCGTAGGTGCGCGATAGGAACGACGGGATCTTAAGATCGCGCGCGCCGGTCGCCGGGTCGACATTGGTTGCAGCACACCGCTCGGTCCGCTTGAAGACGTCAAGCATGACCCCGCCTGCCTGTACATGCTGGCCGACCCAATCAAATTCTGACCAGGCTGGCAGGCCATCGATCATGACGTTGGGGCGGAACCGCAGCGGGTTGATGGCGACGCCCATCGCGGCTTCGAGCGCGCGCACACTTGCAAGATTGATGATGTGCACGCACTTCGGCTCGACATCCGAAAAGCTGTGTTGCGGGCTGACGACGATCTGCGGCGCGCCGCGCAGAGCTGGCCCCATGACAACGGCAACGAAGGCTTCCAGTGCGGCGCGGCCGGCGGCTGTCCGAAGGTCGCCCTGGACCTTTTTGCCAGATGGCGAAGTAAGCGTCAGCGTTTGATTGGGTTCGTCAAATTGGGCGTTGAGGGTTGCCAGCTGCTCGTTGCGCATCAGCATAACAAAGTGCATTTTTGGCAAATGTCTTGGCGCTTTGGGATCAAACGGGCCGGGCCCATTCTCGATCGCAAAGGCGCGGTCGAACGGCATGGTGCCACCGGCCGCAAGGTCGACGCTGGCGATCGGTTCCGGGGTCAAACCCTTGATGGGGTAGCGGTACAGCGCGGTGATGGTGGCTTTGGACGTGTCTGTTTGCGGCATTCTTTCGCGATCCTCTGGGCGTTTGCTGCCGCACCTCTTTTGCAGAACGGCAACAGCACTATATCTCAAATGCCACGGCAAGGATTGCGATGCCATACGGGTCGCGGGACTTTGCTGGAGCGTTGAATATCCTGATGTGACGGTGCTGGCTCGCGCCACTGGGCGGGACGGTACGCTGAAAAGGGACAGCCGTTATGAATTTTGACCGCTACACCGACCGGGCCAAGGGCTTTGTGCAATCCGGGCAGTCGCTGGCACTGCGCGACAACCACCAGCATTTTTCACCCGAACACTTGTTGAAGGTTTTGCTCGATGACCCTGAAGGGCTCGCCAGCGGTTTAGTTCAGCGTGCCGGCGGAGATGCGCGGGCCGCACTCGGCGCGGTCGAGCGGTCGCTGGCCAAACGCCCCAAAGTCACGGGTGGCGGCGGCGGCCAGGTGTATCTGGCGGCTGAGACGGCGCGGGTATTCGACGCCGCTGAAAAAGCCGCGGACAAGGCCAGCGATAAGTTTGTTACGGCCGAGCGGCTGCTGCTAGCGCTGGCGGTCGATACGGCGACGGACGCTGGCAAGGCGCTGCGCGATGCTGGCGCAACGCCTGATAAGATCAATGGGGCGATCAATGATATCCGCAAAGGCCGCACGGCTGACAGCGCGTCGGCCGAGCAAGCCTATGATGCGCTAAAGCGCTATGCGCGCGATCTGACGGAAGCAGCAGCGGCCGGTAAGCTCGATCCGGTGATTGGGCGCGACGAAGAAATCCGCCGCACGATTCAGGTGCTGTCGCGGCGTACGAAAAATAATCCTGTACTGATCGGCGAGCCCGGCGTCGGCAAAACGGCGATTGCCGAAGGGTTGGCGCAGCGCATCGTACAAGGCGACGTGCCGGAAAGCCTCAAAGACAAAAAGCTGCTGTCGCTGGACATGGGATCGTTGATCGCGGGTGCAAAATACCGTGGCGAGTTTGAGGAACGCTTGAAGGCCGTGCTGTCAGAAGTGCAGGCCGATGCCGGTGGTGTGATCCTGTTTATCGACGAGCTGCATACGATTGTCGGCGCTGGAAAGTCCGAAGGCGCAATGGATGCTGGCAATCTGCTGAAGCCGGCACTGGCGCGCGGCGAGTTGCATTGCGTTGGCGCGACGACGCTGGATGAATACAAAAAGAACATCGAGAAGGATGCCGCACTGGCGCGGCGGTTTCAGCCGATCTTTGTCGATGAGCCGACGGTAGAAGATACCATCTCGATTTTGCGCGGCTTGAAGGAGAAGTATGAGCTGCATCACGGCGTGCGGATTACCGATAGTGCGCTGGTTGCGGCAGCGACCTTGTCAAACCGCTACATTACCGATCGCTTTTTGCCCGACAAGGCCATCGATT
>JANMOL010000057.1:0-2919 GCA_031369245.1 Hyphomicrobium sp.
TCGAAATCGGCGATGCGCGAGCGCAGCACGAGGCGCAAATCAAACAGCCGGTAGATCAGATCAGGCGCGACCTTGCTCAGCGCCGCGATGTCGTACTGCGCGAACTCGGCGTTGGCGGCCTTGCTATACATGCCCGACAGCACCCGGCCGAGGCCAGCAGCACTGGTGACCGGAGCAGCAGCCAGCGCTTCGAGGCGCTCGAGATCCTGATAAAAAGACGCGCTGACACTTGGCGGCGGCACGGGACGCTTTTCCCTCTGAACTCAACGGGCTGGTTATAGCAGACAGGCTGTGGCGGGCACACGGCGGCAGGACGTATACCGACGGCCGTGTGACCGCGAAAGCTCAAAACACCGCTTTGGTGCCAGCCTTTCGGGGCCCGCGGTGCCGCCGATAGCCCTAATGGGCCAGGGCCTTGGCGATTTCCTCGGTCATTTTCTTGGCATCACCCAGCACCATGACCGTGTTGTCGCGATAGAACACCGGGTTGTCGATACCCGCGTAGCCCGATGCCAGCGAGCGCTTGTTGAAGAACACGGTTTTGGCTTTCCAGACCTGCAGCACCGGCATGCCGTAGATCGGCGACGCTTTGTCATCCTCGGCCGACGGGTTCACGACGTCGTTGGCGCCGATCACGTAGACCGCGTCGGCTTGCGAGAACTCGCCGTTGACGTCTTCGAGCTCAAAGACTTCATCGTAGGGCACATTGGCTTCGGCCAGCAGCACGTTCATGTGGCCCGGCATGCGGCCCGCCACCGGGTGAATGGCGTATTTAACTTCGACGCCGGCCTTCTTGAGCGTCTCGGCCATTTCGCGCAGGGCGTGCTGCGCTTGCGCGACGGCCATGCCGTAGCCCGGCACGATGATGACCTTCGAGGCGTTCTTCATGACATAGGCCGCGTCTTCGGCCGAGCCGAGCTTGACCGGCTTTTGTTCGCCGCCGCCCGCCCCCGCTGCCGCCGTCTCGCCGCCAAAGCCGCCGGCAATGACCGACAGGAACTGCCGGTTCATCGCCTTGCACATGATGTACGACAGAATGGCGCCCGACGAGCCAACAAGCGCGCCGGTGATGATCAGCGCCACGTTGCTGAGCGTGAAGCCGATGCCGGCTGCCGCCCAGCCCGAATACGAATTCAGCATCGACACCACAACCGGCATATCCGCGCCGCCGATCGGGATGATCAGCAGCACACCGAAGGCGAGCGCTGCCACAACAATCAGCCAGAACAGCCAGGCCGATCCGCCCGACGCGATGAAGGCATAAACCAGATAGACGATAAACAGCGCCAGCGCGGCGTTGATCGCGTGCCGCATCGGCAGCATGATCGGCTTGCCCGACATCCGGCCTGAAAGTTTGGCAAACGCAATCACCGAACCCGTGAACGTGATCGCGCCGATGGCAGCACCCAGCGCCATCTCGAACAGGCTGGCACCCTTGATGCCGGCGTCCGGGTTGACCGGATCAGCTAGAATGTTGAACGCCGACGGCGCGTAGAGCGCGCTGGCGGCAACGAACACGGCGGCCAAGCCGACCAGCGAATGGAAAGCCGCCACCAGCTCCGGCATCATCGTCATCGGTATTTCGCGCGCGGTCTTGGCGCCAATGAAGCCGCCGATGCCGAGGCCTGCCAGGATCAAGATCCACGAAACGAATGACGGCTGCGCTAAGCCCAGCGTCGTGACAACCGCGATCCCCATGCCGATCATGCCGAACAGGTTGCCCTGGCGCGATGATGCCGGGCTCGACAGGCCGCGCAGCGCTAAGATGAACAGCACTCCCGCTGCGAGATAAAGGAGGGCGGCGATATTGGCGGACATGGAGTTCTGTTCCTCGGCCTTAACTTCGCAATCGGCAGCAGACGGTCAGGTGGCAAATGGCTATGCGGCAGGGCGGCCCGGCGGTTACTTCTTGGCCGGCGCGTCTTTCTTTTTGTACATCGCGAGCATCCGGTTGGTGACCAGGAACCCGCCGAAGATATTGATCGACGCCATGATCAGCGCCAGAAATCCAAAAATCTTGGCGAACACGCTATCGGACTCAGTCAGGGCCACGCCGACGGCCAGCAGCGCGCCGACCACGATGACCGACGAGATCGCGTTGGTCACGCTCATCAGCGGGGTGTGCAGCGCGGGCGTCACCGACCAGACGACGTAGTAGCCAACGAAAATCGCCATCGCGAAAACCATCAGTTCATAGATGAACGGGCTGACCATTTCGCCGCCCGACGCGAACGCCGCGCCGGGCGTCATCAGCACGGCGACCAGCGCCAGGGTAGCGGCAGAAAACAAGCGCATGAGAGCGATCCTTATGGAGCTTTGGCGGTAAGGCTCGGATGGACAATCGCGCCGCCCTTGGCGACCAGCGTGCCCTTGATGATGTCGTCATCCCAGTTGACGGCCAGCGTCTTTTCTTTTTTGTCGATCATCGTCTCGAGGAACGCAAAGAGGTTCTTTGCATACAGGCTCGAGGCGTTGACCGCGACCGTACCGGCCAGATTGAGCGGCCCGAAAATCTTGACGCCGTTGGCCGTTTCGATCGTCTTGCCGGGCTCGGTCAGCTCGCAGTTGCCGCCGCGCTCAGCCGCCAGATCGACGATCACCGCGCCGGACTTCATGCTCTCGACCATCGCGCGCGTGATCAGTTTGGGCGCCGGGCGGCCTGGGATTAACGCGGTCGTGATGACCAGATCCTGCAGCTTGATGTGGTTGGCGACCAGTTCGGCCTGCTTGGCCTGATACTCAGCGCTCATCGCCTTGGCGTAACCGGCGGCCGTTTGCGCCTGCTTGAATTCGTCATCCTCGACCGCGACGAATTTCGCGCCGAGCGACTGCACTTGCTCTTTAGTTGCCGGCCGCACGTCGGTCGCCGTCACTTGCGCGCCCATGCGCCGCGCGGTTGCGATCGCTTGCAGGCCTGCA
>JANMOL010000088.1:0-1646 GCA_031369245.1 Hyphomicrobium sp.
CGCTCGATCTTGGCCACGATCGGGACGTCGCCGCCGTTGTCTGACACAAGCTGCCGAGCCCGATGAATGTCATCGTGCACCCGGTAGACCAGCGCGGTGCGTTTTTCTTCGAGCGTCTCGGCGGCCGCGACGTTGGCCTGGATCATGAATTCTTCGATCAGGCGGTGGGCTGCCAGCCGCTCGGGCGTGATGATTTTGGCGACGCGGCCGTTATCGTCGAGCACGATCTTGCGCTCCGGCAGATCGAGGTCGAGCGGACCGCGCTTGTTGCGGGCCGTGTTGACGGCCGCGTAGGCAGCCCACAGCGGCTTCAGTGCGCGCTCCATAAGCGGCGCGCACTTCGGGCTCGGATCACCGTCAATGGCGGCCTGCGCTTCTTGATAGGACAGCTTCGCGGCTGAACGCATCATGGCCCGCTGGAAGACATGGCCCTGCTTTTCGCCATGCTTGTCAAACGTCATGCGGACGGCGAGGCAGGGGCGTTCTTCGCCTTCACGCAGCGAGCACAAATCATTCGAGATTTTTTCGGGCAGCATCGGCACGACGCGGTCAGGAAAATACACCGAGTTGCCGCGCAGCTGCGCATCGCGATCGAGTTTCGTACCGGGCCGGATGTAGTGTGCGACATCGGCAATGGCGACCGTCACGATCCATCCACCCTTGTTGTTGGACGCCGGATCGGGCTCGGCATAGACCGCGTCATCGTGATCGCGTGCATCGACCGGGTCGATGGTCAGCAGCGGCACGCCGCGCAGATCCACCCGGCCTTTCATCACCGGCGGCTCAAGCGATTCAGACTCAGCGATGACCGTCTCGGGGAAATCTTCGGGGATGCCATGCGCGTGGATGGCAATCAGCGAGATCTGGCGCTGATCGTCAGGATTGCCGAGGCTTTCGAGAATGACAGCACGCGGGGTCGCAAACCGGCCGCGGCGGACAAGTTCAAAGCGCACCAGGTCGCCATCGCCGGCGCCGCCCGCATCATCGGGCAGAATGGACCAGCTCTTGAGATCCTTGCGGTCGATCGGCTCAATCGTGCCGCCGCCGCGTTTGGATGCGCGATAGATGCCCAGCACGCGGCGCTTTTCACGCGGCAGCTTTTTCATCGCGGTGGCTTCATAGCGCGCCACACCGTGCTCGCGCGGCAGCATGGTCAGGCGCGCCAGGATGCGATCGCCAATGCCGATCTCGCCGTCGAGCGCGCTGTCGGATAGCAGCACGCGAATGACCGGCCGTGCGCCGTCTTCGCTTTCCCAATGCAGTGGCTTTGACAGCAAATCGCCGTCAGCATCACGGCCGGTGATTTCAAGCGTCGTCGTCGGCGGAAGCTTGCCCTTTTCGCGCAGATCTTTTTTGTTACCAGCGAGTGTGCCCTCGTCAGCCATTTCAGCCAGCAGGCGTTTCAAGGCGACTTTGGCACCGCCCGAGACGCCGAACGCGCGGGCAATTTCGCGCTTCCCCGCTTTGCCTTGAGCGCGGCTCAAGAACTCGACGATTTGCGCTTTACTCGGCAGTCCGCCGTTGGCCGGCGCCAGCGCCTTTTTGTTTTTCGGGGGCGGGGCACCCGCGTCGCGCTGTTTCTTGCTCACGCTTTGGCCTTGGCCTTCGCGGCTTTGGCTGCAGCCGCAGGTTTCTTTTTTGCGGCC
>JANMOL010000124.1:0-1977 GCA_031369245.1 Hyphomicrobium sp.
ACGCCGCCACGGCGTGCCGGGCCGCCAACGCAGCGGGCTGCGGTGGAGCGCATGGAGCCGCCTGCGAACTGGCCTGCGAATTGGCCAGCGAGTTGGCAAGCCCGCTGGCAAAGCCATTGGCAAATTGGGCGATCGCATCGACCACCAGGTGGCGCTGCCGGTCGACGGTGATGATGTGATAGCAATCGTTCAAGACCACGAGCTCGACGGGGCCTGAGAGCCCGTCGCGCAAATAGGTGGCGTTCGAGAGCGCCGCGTAGTCGTCGTCCAGCGGGTGCAAAATCAACGATGGCTGGCGGATGGCCGGCAGCAATTTGCGGACCGCCTGGACCAGCCGGCGATGTTCAAACAGCGCGCCGCCGGGTGTCACCGGATGGCCGGTAACCGTCGCACCGTTGCTGGCCCGCGCGCGCTGAATAAAGTCGCGGATGCGGGCATCCTTGATGCCGTAGGGCGCGTGATGGGCGAATGAAAACGCGTTGGCCAGCCACTTGTGGCTGACGAGGCGGAACATCTTGGCGTACCACGGGATCATCCAGCCGTTGAGCCACAGCGTCGGCGCCAGCAGCGTGGTGGCCTGGACATGGCGCGGATTTTTGGCCGCCAGCATGAGCGCCAGCACGGCGCCGGTCGAGAGCCCGCCGGCGATGACGACATCGCAGTCTTTGCGAAGTTCAAACAGCGCGTGTTCGGCGCTGCGATACCAGTCGGACCACGATGAGGCCGTGATGTCGGCCGCGCTGCCGCAATGCCCAGCCAGCATCGGGCAATGCACGGTGTAGCCGAGTTTGGCGAGCCCTTGCGCGACAAAGCGCATTTCGACCGGCGTGCCGCACAAGCGGTGCAGCAGCAATATGCCAATGCGGCCGCCCTTGAGCTTGAAGCTGGTGTCGGTGATGGCAGTGGCTGTCATGGCGGTCCCCAAATGAATAACAACGGCCGTGTGCGGAAACGTTAGAGTCTGTCGATGCGCTGGGCAGTTCCGCCGGGCACACGGTTCAGGTTTGCTAGGCGGCGATCGCCAGCGTAGTGAAGCCAGGGTGCAGCTCTGCGTGCACGCCGGTATGCAGGTCTGCGGCGCTGGGTTCGCGACCGCCGATGTCATCGAGCGCGCATAAAAATTTTTGAGCGTTGAAACCGTAGCGGGTGTTGAGACGCTGGCGGGCGGCCTCAGTGATGGCCGCGGCGATGATCTTGAAGCCGTTCTGCAAAACCCGGTCTTGCAAGCGGCGGCTTTGAAACACCGCGAGCAAGGCGCGAAACCGCAGAGCCACCGCCAGGCGCTTATGCGGCGCGTCGTCGAACAGCTGCCAGATCGCGCTATCGAGCGCCTGCAGGTCGCTAGCATTCATTCCGTGATAGAGCGCCAGCCCGCGCCCGCTCAAAATCAGCTGCTGCATCGGGCGAAACAGATCGCTGGCCGCAACCGTTGGGACATCGTTGCGCTGGAGGGTATGAGACATGTCAGGGGCTCCCCGCGCGCGGTTAAAGGTGGACGCCGCCGAAGGCCGCCCAGGGCGAGCCCGCGAGCACGATGATTTCGCGCGGCGTCATGCCGCCGAGCGAAAAATGCACCTCCTGGCCTTCGAGATCGTCGCGCCGGTTGAGGATTTCAGCGCGCTGAAAGCGATAGCTGCGGCCGTCTTCAGCGGCGATCACACCGATGCCGAGATCGCGCCGGAACTTCTTGATTTCTCCGTACATGGAACTCTCCTGGAGTTGCGGTTGCAGACACGCACTGGGTCTGTCGCGGCATCATGGGAGAAGGTTCAACTGCGCGCTGTTACGGCCGGCACAGGGGGCGGGAAAGAGTGTGGTTGGTTAAGGAAAGCGGCTGATCAACAGCGCATGGCGGCTGGCGCGCCAAAGGTGCGCGGTTACTGTTTCCCCGCGCGCTCTTGATTGAGCGCGAACAGCTTTTCCAAAATTTGCTCATCCGTCAGATCAGCTGGCCAGCCGTAGGCGTTTGCGACAGCC
>JANMOL010000149.1:0-11528 GCA_031369245.1 Hyphomicrobium sp.
AGACCAAAACAGAACAGATGGTTCATCGCCGTTGCCTCATGAGAGCTTCACGGCGTGCCAGACCACTCGGCGGCAACCGCGGCGTCAGTCTCTAGCGGGGCTGTGGCGGCTTGCAAGCGGTGTGCGGTCGTGTCGTTCGCCAGGCGGCGCACGGCCCATATGGCCATGGCGCGGACCAGCGACGATGGATCGGTCAGCAGGCCTTCGATCTGCGGCAGCAGCGCGGTGTTGCCCGAATTGCCAGCCGCAATGAGCGCGTTGCGCACGACCCGGTCCCGGCCGGTGCGTTTGACGGGCGTTCCGGCAAAGCGCTGGCGAAACGTCGCGTCGTCGAGTGCCAGCAGTTCGCTAATCGGCGGCGTGCGGCTGCCGCCGCGGGCTAAGAACTGCATTTCGCGCGCGGCATCCGCGAACTTGTTCCACGGGCAGACCGCCAGGCAGTCATCGCAGCCGAACACGCGGTTGGCCATCGGGCGGCGAAACTCGCGCGCGATATGGCCTTTGTGCTCGATCGAGAGATACGCCAAGCAGCGGCGCGCATCGAGCTGATAGGGGGCTGGAAAGGCCGCCGTCGGGCAGACATCGAGACAGCGGCTGCACGAGCCGCAGTGATCGGCCTCGGGTTCGTCCTCGGGCAAGTCGGCGGTCGTTAGAATAACACCGAGAAACAGCCACGAGCCATGGCTGCGGGACACCAGATTGGTGTGCTTGCCCTGCCAGCCCAGGCCCGCTGCGGCGGCGAGCGGCTTTTCCATCAGCGGCGCGGTATCAATGAAGATTTTAACGTCAGCGCCGCTGTCGCGCGCAAATTGTTCGGCCAGTGTCCGGATCTTGGCTTTGAGCACGTCGTGGTAGTCGCGCCCTTGGGCATAGACCGAGACGACGGCGTTGTGGGTGTCGGCCAGCGCCAGCATCGGGTCGTGATCGGGTGCGTAAGATTGCCCGACGACAATGGCCGAGCGGGCTTGCGGCCACAAGGCGCTGGGGTTGGCGCGCTTATCGGCATTGGCGGCCATCCATGCCATGTCGCCATGGCGGCCGTGCTCGAGAAAAGTCTTGAGGCGCAGGCCGGCGGCGGTGACGGCTGCCGTGCCCGAGCCGATGCGCGTGATGGCCAGCGCGTCGATCGACAATTCGGCGGCGGCTTGTTTCAAGCGTGATTTGAGGTCACTGCTGGCGGCATCAGACACGGCAGGTACGCACCCTTCACGGCGGCTCAGAAATCGAGATCGGCGTAGGCCAGCGGCGGCGGCGTGCCCGGCACCCGGTCGGCCAGCAAGGCGCGGAACGACGGCCGCGATTTAACCCGCTGATACCATAACTTGGCGGCTGGGTACTCGGCCCACAGCATCTCGCCCAGATAGTCGATGGTCGAGATGTGGGCTGCGGCCGCTAAATCGGCAAAGCTCATCTCATCGCCGGCCAGCCAGCGGCGCGCGTCCGCCAGGTAACTGATGTACGACAAATGATATTTGAGATTGGTTCTGACGGCGCGCAGAATTTCGGCGTCCGGCGGCGCGCCCGAGCCGCGCATTCGCTGGTAGACTTTTTCGAATAGGAATTCGCGCGACACTTCACGGTCGAACTTGCCGTGGAACCAATCTGTCAAGCGGCGGACTTCGGCGCGCTCTTCGCGGTTGCCGGGGAACAGCGCTGCCGGCCTGCCGCCTGCAGCCGCCGGAGATGCGCGGGCTTCGTCGGCCAGGAATTCCGAGATCGAATAGACCCCGCACAGCGTCAGGCTGTTGCCAGTTTCCAGAATCGGCAGTTCGCCAGCCGGGTTCTTGGCCAGGAAGCCCTGGCGCCATTCCCAAGGGTTCTCATCGATCGCGGCATACTCGATGGCGGCTTCGCCAAGAGCGAGGCGGACCGAGCGCGAGCGCGGGCACAGGCGATAGTGTGTCAGAGTATAGGTCATCACACCTCGGGGTCTTCTAGGCCGCCACTATACAGCCCGGACAGCTGATTCGAAGAGCGGTCCCTTCGGCACGGGTGGTGATCAAATTTGCCGAATTGGCTGGCTATCGAGCCAGCCGCCATAGGGTTGCCGCGCGATTTCTGCTATCGCTTTGCCGCGCGGCCGGGGGGCCCAGTCCAGTGCGGGGGAAAACATGGAAGCATGGCACGCGATCCTGCTCGGGTTGATTGAGGGACTGACCGAATACATCCCCGTCTCATCGACCGCGCATTTGCTGCTGGCCGAGCGCCTGCTGGGCGTGTCCTCGAGCGGACGGACGTTCGAAGTTCTCATTCAGCTCGGCGCGATCTTAGCTTTGCTGACGGTTTATGCCGCCAAGCTCTGGCAAATAGCGCAGCGCCTTCCCAGCGACCCGCAAACCCAGAAATTTGTTGCTGCCGTGGTGCTGGCGTTCCTGCCAGCCGCGATTATTGGCGCCGCAGGGCATACGATCATCAAGACGATTTTTTTCGAGTCGCCTTTGCTGATCTGCGCCTCGCTGGTCATCGGCGGCATTGTACTGCTCGCCGTCGACCGGATGAAACTGACGCCGCGCTTTACCGATATCATGGAGATCACGCCGGTGACGGCACTCAAAATCGGGCTGTGGCAGTGCCTGGCGCTGATCCCGGGCGTGTCGCGCTCAGGTTCGACGATTGTTGGCGCGATGCTGCTGGGTGCTGACAAACGCACGGCCGCAGAATTTTCATTTTTCCTCGCCATGCCGACGATGGCGGGCGCGTTCGCCTATGATCTCTACAAGAACTGGGCCGTGCTCTCGACCAGTGATGTGACCAACATCGCGCTGGGGTTTGCAGCCGCCTTTTTCGCCGGTATCGTTGTCGTGCGCACTATCCTGGATTTCATTTCCGCGCGCGGCCTATCGTTCTTTGGCTGGTGGCGAATCCTGGTCGGCGGGGTTGGGCTTGGCGCGCTGGCGGTTCTGGGTTGATCTAGGCCGCGTGCGACGTCGCCGCTGAGGTCAACACGGCGCGCAGGGCATCAGCATCCTTGGCTGAGCGCAGCCGCTCAAGCGTTGGAGCCTCACGCACCAGCCGCGAGATCCGCGCTAAAGCCTTCAAATGATCGCCGCCGGCATCTTCGGGTGCCAGCAGGAAGAACACCAGATCGACGGGTTCGCCGTCGTGGCTGTCGAATGCAATTGGCTTTTCCAGGCGGGCAAAGAAGCAGGTGATTTTTTTCAGGCCGGCAATTTTGACGTGCGGAATGGCGATGCCGCGGCCAAGGCTCGTCGAACTCAAGCGTTCGCGCTGCAGCAGGGCTGTGAAAATGTCGTGCGCGTTGACACCGGTCGCCTCGCCGGCCCGCGTTGCGAGCTGCTGGAGGGCTTGCTTTTTGTCCTGCGCTTTCAAGGCCGGCAAGATGCCGTCTTGAGCAAGAATATCCCCGAGGTTCATAGCGTTCTCATCCACCAATGTCTTGTGCATCGGGCCCATTCCAAACCACGCACGCCGCGCAATTTGGAACTGCCTGCAATAACAAATTAAGCCGGCCCGGGCTCAGACGCCCGAACCGTACTGTTGAGATTAAAACCTGTAATCAGCTTGCCCCATTGAATTTCGGCGGCTGGGCCGCACCCGCGTCGATCCAGCCGATATGGCCATCCGGACGCCGGTAGACAACATTCACTCCGCCGTGCGCGGCATTACGAAAGATCATGAACGGCGCTTCTGACAAATCGAGCTGCATCACGGCTTCACTGACGGCGAGCTCGAGAATATTGCGCTGCGATTCTGCGATAATAAGCGGATTCGAGCCAATGTGCTCGGATTTGTCCTCTTGTTCCACACGCACCACGTAGTCGGGTGCGTCTATGCCGTTCTTGTGGCGCGTCGATGACGAAGAATGCGATTTCAGCCGGCTTCTGTGGCGCTTGACGCGGGTTTCAAGGCGCTCGACCGCTTCGTCAGCACTGGCATAGGCGTCGCCGGCTTCGCCGTTGGCTTCGAGCATCAGGCCGCTGGGCAGCCTGATCGAGCAGCTCGTCTTGAACAGACCGCGCTCCTTTTCAAGCCGGATGTGGCTATCGGTATCGCGGCCGAGATATTTGAGCACGACTGCGCGAATTTTTTCAGAGACGTAGCTCTGGTAGGCATCGCCTGCCTCTACATTCTTGCCGGTGATTTGGATGCTCATGTCTGTGCCTGTCTCGGGGTCCAGGGCCGCAGCCGGTGCGGGTGGTGCCACTGTCGTTGGATCGTCTTTGGATCGCGGCCGGGTGCCGCCCGGTATTGCCCCGGAAAAACGTCACCTCAAAGTACAGCGTTATGCATTCATGGTGCCGCTGTCAAATCACGGATGAGCTACGGATATGAACAATAAAATCTATTTATTTTAGTGCGTTACAGCTTTTCGGCCGTTACATGATGCCGCCCAGACGTTCGACCAAGCGCTTCTCGCGGCGGCGCTGAACGGACGACGGGATGCGCAGCGCTTCGCGGTATTTGGCAACCGTCCGGCGGGCGATATCGACGCCTTCGGTTTTGAGCCGGTCGACGATCTGATCGTCCGACAGCACATCCTCGGTCCGCTCGCCTTCGATCAGTTGTTTGATGCGGTAGCGGACGGATTCGGACGAATGCGCCTCGCCATCAGACGCCGACGCAATGGCGGATGTAAAAAAGTATTTGAGTTCGAATATGCCGCGCGGTGTCGCGATGTATTTGTTTGATGTCACGCGCGACACGGTCGACTCGTGCATCGAGATAGCTTCGGCAATTGTCTTGAGATTGAGCGGCCGCAGGTATTGCACGCCATGCATGAAAAACGCGTCCTGCTGGCGAATGATCTGTTCGGCGACGCGCAGGATGGTGCGGGCCCGCTGATCGAGACTTTTGACGAGCCAGTTGGCGGTCTGGAAGCATTCCAGCAGATAGTCTTTGTCTTTGGGGTTGGCGGCCGTTTTCGAAATCCGCGTGTAGTAGGTACGGTTGATCAGCACGCGCGGCAGGGTATCGGCGTTGAGCTCAACGTGCCATCCGCCGTCGGACGCGGCGCGCACGATGACATCGGGCACGACCGGCTGCATCTGTACGGAGCCGAACTTGAGACCGGGCTTCGGGTTGAGCCGCTTGATCTCCTGGATCATATCGGCCAGCTCTTCCATATCGGCGCCGACCGCCTTCTTGAGGGCTGCTAAATTGCGATTGGCGAGGAGATCGAGATTGGCCAGCAATTTGGCCATCAGCGGATCATAGCGATTTTGCTCTTTGAGCTGGAGCGCCAGGCACTCAGCCAAGGAGCGCGCAAAAATTCCAGGCGGGTCAAAAGTTTGCAGCTTGGCCAGCACACCCTCGACGAGTTCAATTGGAGCGCCAAGTTTGTCAGCCAGCGACTGAAGGTGCGGCGGGATGTAGCCAGCTTCGTCGATCAGATCGATCAAATACTGGCCAATCAACAGCTCGACGGGTCCGCTGATCGTCAACGGCAGCTGTGATGCTAAGTGATCGCGTAGGGAGACTTCATTGGCGACGTAGTCTTCGAGACTTTGATCGTCACTGCTGCCGCTGTGCATGCGCTGTGTAACGCCAGCCCAACCCAGGCCGCTGATTGCGCCAGCGGCTTCCGGTTCGCCTGAACTTGCTTCCTGGAAGACGTTGCCGAAGTCGGCATCCAAGCCGCCGGCTGGATCTTCGACCGGTTTGCGCAGATCGAGCCAGGTTTCGTCGGAGGCTTCGCTGCCGGTGTCGCCTGTGTCGCCTGGGCCGTCGGCTGGCCCTTCATCCGTCGATTTGCCGGGAGCGGTTTGCTCCTCGCGCTCAAGCAGCGGATTGCGTTCGAGTTCTGCATCGACGAATTCGACCAGCTCCATATTCGAAAGTTGCAATAGCCGGATCGCTTGCTGCAGCTGGGGTGTCATCACCAGCTGCTGGCCTTGCCGCATTTCCAATTTAGCTGAAAGCGCCATGCGCTAACCTACCGCTCCGCTCACAAAATTGAGCGGCCAGCTATAATCAACGCGCGTTAACGAACATATCGCCGAGGTAGACACGCCGCACATCTTCATTTGCTATGATTTCTGAAGGATTACCCTGTGTCAGAACTTGACCATCATAGATGATATAGGCGCGGTCGATGAGACTTAATGTTTCGCGGACGTTGTGGTCGGTGATCAAAACCCCGATGCCGCGCTCGGTCAAATGGCGCACCAGCTGCTGAATATCGCCGACGGCAATAGGATCGATACCGGCGAACGGTTCGTCCAGCAACATGAACGATGGGCGTGAGGCCAGGGCGCGGGCAATTTCGCAGCGCCGCCGTTCGCCGCCCGAGAGCGCCATCGACGGTGATTTTCTGAGCCGCGTGATGGAAAATTCCTCAAGCAGGCTGTCGAGCTGCTCCTTGCGCTGGCGTTTGTCGGGTTCGACGAGCTCGAGCACGGCTGAGATGTTTTGCTCAACCGTCAGACCGCGAAAGATCGAGGCCTCCTGCGGCAGATAGCCGATGCCGAGCCGGGCGCGCTGATACATCGGCAGGCCGGTGACGTTTTCCCCGTCGATGGTGATCCGTCCGGCGTCGGCTGGCACCAGGCCGGTGATCATATAAAAAACGGTCGTTTTGCCGGCGCCGTTGGGACCGAGAAGGCCAACCGATTCGCCGCGTCCAACCGCCAGGCTGACACCTTTGACGACCATGCGCTTGCGGTACGATTTCTTGATGTCGTAGGCCGTCAGCCAGCCGTCGGCGCCGATGGCGTGCGGGTCATCGGGCGCCGCCGATGGCGCGCGTGACCGGCTGCTGGCAGTGGCTGTGCGCGGATCGGCAGCGGCGGCACGCCCGGTGGCCGCGCCGTTCGTCTTTGGTCCAAATCCGATCGCCTTGAACACCTGACCCTCGTCCCTCAAAACTCAAACTTCGCGCGTTTGTTTTAACCCGCAGCGTAACCCGCCGCTATGGCCGTGGTGAAGGGGCTGCGCGCGCATCCCAGCCCGTGACCGCACCCCCACTGAGCGCACCATTCGCGGCCTTGGCGGCTGCTGCCCCGCCTTGGTTTTTTAATTCGCCCGGATAGAACACTGCGCTCGGGCGGCCCGATTTGACAATGATGCCAGAGCCGTCGCCATCGCTGCTCGAAATCATCGGCGATCCGCCACCGGCCGAGGTTGGCTCGGTCTTGATGACGCTTTGGCCCGTCGTCATGTCGATAATCAGTTTGGTTCCGCGGATGACGTTCTTGCCTTGGGTCAAAACGACATCGCCGCCGAGTGTGGCGGTGTTGGCTTTCGGATCGAAGTCGGCCCAATCGCCGGTCGCACTCTGGCCGTCCTTCGAGGTCACTTGCACCTTTTTACGCGCAACGATGCGATTGAGTTGAGCTGCCCCTTGCGGAGCTGCGCCGGCCACCGCCGTTCCACTCAATCCGGCGGAACCGAGATACGTTGCCGTCAATTCCAGCGAACGAATGACAAAGTCACCCTGGGTGGCGCGCACGTCACCGGTGAACACGGCCTGCTTGGCGACATCATCGACGTCGAGCCGGTCGGCCTCGACGTTGATGGGCGCGTTGGGATCGGTCTTGAATGTCACGCCGAACGGAATGCCTTGTCCGGCCGCGTCGGACGTCGCGGCTGCGGGCGACGGCGAGCCTTTGCCGCTGGCCTGCTGGAAGCGCGCCGAGACGCGGCTGCTGGCACCTGATCCGCCTGGAGCGGTCAATTGCATTTTGCTTGTGGCGCGGTTGAACATCAGCCGCCGGCCCTTCAATTCATTGATGCCTTGTGTGACGACAACCGCGCCGGTCAGCAGAACCGTGTTGGCTGCCTGATCGAGTTCGGCGCGATCACCAACCGCGCGTTTGTCGGGCAGCTGCGTGATCACCACGTCGCCGTCGAGCACGGCCTTCTGGGCCAGCGTGTCGAATTCGGCCGAATGCGTGGTGACGACTTCGCCGGTTGCCTGCTTCAGCACCACCGGGTTCTTGGCGACAATGCGTTTGACCTTGCCGCCGGCGTCTGCGGCGTTTGCTTGCGGTGCGGCCGATGCTGATCCGTCATAGCTGACTTCGAGTTCGGGTGCGGTCAGCGACGCGCCGCCCTGCACCGCCGTCACGCTGCCGGTGAAGGTTGCGAGCTTGGCCGTGTCATCGATATCCAGCCGGTTGGACGTGATGTCGACTGGCTCGCCGGTGCTGCCAAAGGCCTGCGCCGGATTTTTGGCCGCCCGGTCCGCGGCTGCATCGGCTGGCTGACCTTTGAGGCGGGTGCGGACATTTTCAACAAACGTGTACTCGCGCGATTTCTGCCGCACCGTCATCTGGCCGGCGTTGATCGTGCCAGCCTCCATCGTCACGACGACGGGCTGATCTGAGGTAATGATGTTGTCTTTGGTCTTGATCGTGGCGCGCGTCAGTTTCGCGGTCATGCCCGCTGTGCCGGCGATGTCGATCGTCTCGAATAGATCGAGCACGTTGGCCTTGTTGTCGAAGGTGCCGCGCGCCGCTGTGATGGTCGTGGTCTTTTTCTGCGCGTCGGTCAGTTCGCCGGTGATGGTGTTGAGCTTGATGATGTTCAGCGCTTTGAGATCCTGCTGCGCTGTCGCGGCCGTCACCCAGTAGCGGCCGCCATCCTTGTTGAAGCCCTCGTAGTGCGGATTTTCCATCGCCAGATTTTCTGGAATGATGTCGGGGATCTTGAGGGCTGCCATGCCGTTGCCCCAGCCGATCGTTTTCATGACCGACAGGCCGTAGAGCCCGCAAATCGTCAGCAAGGCGAGCGGCAGCCCGTACTTGAGCCCGCGGACGGCTTTCGAATGGCGGTGCGCGCTGCGGCGGCTTACCGTCCGGTCGCCTGCGATCACAATGCCGCTGCCGGCCGTTCGCGGCCGCTCCGACGTGACCCTGTTGTCACCCGACTTCGCCATCCAGCCCATCGAAAAAGAAGTGCCCCAATGCGATCCTAATGTCGTCGCCAATTAGGGAGACATTGGGACTAGACGGCCATTGACCACGCTTCGAGGCGGTTTCCCAAGGCTTAGGCTGCCAAAATACTGGGCAAATGCGCCCAGTATGCAAGCCAGTACGCAAGTCAGCATGCAAACCACTCTGCAAACGGGCATGCAAATCAGTGCGCAAAGAGGTCCTGCTCGGCAAAGCCCGCCAGGTCGAGTTTGGCGCGCGTTGTCAAAAACGCGAAGGCGGAGGCAGCAAACTCGGTCCGGCCCTCGCGTTTGAGCATGTCGTCCAATTTGGCTTTCAGCGCGTGCAGATGCAGCACATCGGAGGCGGCATAGGCCAGCTGGCTCGGCGACAGCGCGCGGGCGCCCCAATCCGAACTCTGCTGCTGTTTAGACAATTCAACGCCCAACAGCTCGCCGCACAGATCTTTGAGGCCATGCCGGTCGGTGTAGGTGCGGACCAGCCGGGACGCGATCTTGGTACAATAAACCGGCGCGGTTTCGACCCCGAGATACTTTTCCAGCACCGCCACGTCGAAGCGCGCGAAATGAAAAATCTTGAGGATTTTGGTATCCTTCAGCAGCGCCTTAAGGCGCGGGGCAGCGTAACTGTCGCCGTCGAATTGCACCAGGTGAGCGCTGCCGTCGCCGCTCGACAATTGCACCAGGCACAGCCGGTCGCGATGCGGGTTCAGCCCCAGCGTCTCGGTGTCGATTGCGACGCCGTGCGGAAACCGCAGACCGGCCGGAAGGTCGCCTTTGTGGAGTTTGATCGCTGGTGTGGCCATGGCGGCCTCCCGTCTGAATTGAGAAAACAGGCGGCGGGGACGCGGGGTACGCTGCGTGTCGCGCTACTTAAAAAAAGATGGTGCCCAGAAGAGGACTCGAACCTCCACGCCTTGTGAGCGCTGCTACCTGAAAGCAGTGCGTCTACCAATTCCGCCATCTGGGCCTTTTCAGGAAGCTGTCAGGTAACGGGGGAGCGGACGGAAGTCAATTGCGCCGGGATACCCGCCTCCAGCGGACCCGGCGAACGACGATCCGCCACCCTTCACAGGCCTTGCGGGCACCGCTAAACCAGCGGCAACCGGCGTATGCGCGCTGGCATGAGGGCTCAGACACATGGCAGGCAGCGGCGGGTTGGTGACAGTTTTCGGCGGCTCGGGTTTTGTTGGGCGGCACGTCGTGTCGGCGCTTGCCAAACGCGGCTACCGGGTGCGCGCTGCAGTCCGCCGTCCCGATCTCGCGGGTCATCTGCAACCGATGGGCGCTGTCGGCCAGATCCATGCCGTGCAAGCCAATCTGCGCTTTCCTGATTCCGTGGCGCGGGCGGTTGAGGGTGCTGACGCCGTCATCAACGCCGTCGGCATTCTGGCGCCGATCAGCAATCAGACGTTTGACGCCATCCATAGCGCTGGATCGCGCGCCATTGCGAAGGCTGCACGCGAAGCCGGGGCCCGGCACCTGATCCAGATTTCGGCCATCGGCGCGGATAAGGCCTCGCCGTCGCATTACGCCCGTTCCAAGGGGCTCGGTGAGCAAGCCGTGCTCGAAGAGTTTCCAGCTGCCGTGATCCTGCGGCCATCGATTGTGTTTGGCCCGGAGGATGAATTTTTCAACCGGTTTGCGGCGCTTGCCATGAAAAGCCCGTTCCTGCCGCTGATTGGCAGCGGGTTCACGAAATTCCAGCCGGTCTACGTCGGCGATCTGGCGGACGCCGTCGCCAATGCGGTCGATGGCCAAGGCAAACCGGGCACCGTTTATGAGATCGGCGGTCCTGAGGTCATGTCGTTCCGGCTGCTGCTGGAATCAACGCTCGATTACATCGGGCGGCGGCGCGGGTTTTTGCCGATGCCGTTTTGGCTGGCAAAATTGCAGGCGATCGCCATGTCGCCGTTGCCCAATAGCCTGCGGCCGATCACGCTGGATCAGGTGCGCTTGTTGAAGTCCGACAACATTGTTTCGGAGGCGGCTCAGCGCGAAGGCCGGACACTGGCTGCCCTCGGCGTTGCCGCGCCAGCAGCCGTCAAGGCGATCGTTCCAGGCTATCTGGAGCGGTTTCGGCCGAAGGGCCAATACGCCCGCTATCGCAACTGATCTGCCACCGCAACTGACCGGCTACCGCATCTGAGATGGCGCTTTAGAAGCGGTGGACGGCACCGAATTTCCACAGCTCCATCTCAGGTTCGAGCGTGGCGCTGGCGGGCGGCAGGTTCGAGAACGTCGCGTCGCCGAAATCCACGTGCAGATATTCACCTTTGAGCGTGATGCTGCGGTTCCAGACAAATTCCAAGCCACCGCCATATACAAGCCCCGACAGGCCCTGCGCCTGGGTGATGCTGGTGCGGGCGTTGAAGACTTCAAATTCGCCATAGGACCACCCGGCCGTGCCGAACGCCAGCAAGCGACCGACGGGTAAGCCAACGCGGCCGCGTAGAAATCCGAAGTATTTGAGATCGGTGTTCAGAGGGCTCGCATCGGCCGCCGTTCCGGTGCCATCGATCCAGCTATAGGCGAGATTGGCGGATGCGCCGATGACGAGCGGGCCCATCTCAAAATCGCGACCGATAAATCCGCCGGCATAAAGCCCTTCGGCGTCTTTGAGCTGCGTGCCACCGGTGCCGCCGAAGCTGACGGTTTCGAAGCCGGCGTCGGGATC
>JANMOL010000199.1:0-5304 GCA_031369245.1 Hyphomicrobium sp.
CGCGGCCGCTGCCAAACCGTCAGCTGACACCGGAACAATCAGCGCGCCGGGTTCAGCAGCGGTATGCTGTCGAGCGGCGATTTCGGCGCATGGGTTTCGGCGCTCTTGCCTTGACCGCCTTATTTCTCGCCGGACTTTTGACCAATATCATTTGGAACGCTTGGCCGGCGTTTTCTGAGCACGTTGCCGTACTTGATGTGACGCTCGATCCGTCCATCGTCGATCCTGACGGCAAGAAGACGGCCGCGGCGCTGCGAAGCGCCGATTATGCGGGCCTGACGCGTGCAGCGCTCCAAGCCGCCATTCCCGGTATCGAAGGGCGCAAGACCAAGAAAGAGCTGACCGGCTTGTTGAGCAGCGGCGCGGGTGATGATCTTCGCAAACTGGTGCTGGCTGATCCGTCACTGGTCGGGCGC
The DNA here is from genome assembly GCA_031369245.1 of Hyphomicrobium sp. Lineage (GTDB taxonomy): Bacteria > Pseudomonadota > Alphaproteobacteria > Rhizobiales > Hyphomicrobiaceae > Hyphomicrobium_B. Next base: position 417 of record JANMOL010000199.1, read on the forward strand.
ACCATTAAGACGGCCCTGCTGTTGTCTGACGATGTTGATCTCTATTTGAAGTCTGCAGACTTGGTGGCGTCCGCCATTCCTGGAACCGGCAGCGTTACGAGCAGCGGACAAAGTGGCGATGTCACACTGACGGCGACGGACACGGCCTTCGCCGCGCTCGCTGCTGAGGTTGCGACACGCGGTGCCGCCATGGATGAAGCCAGTGGCGCGGCCGTGCTGACCACGGACATGCCGAGCTGGCTGGTCGCGATGAATGGCGGACTGGTAAAAATCAATTCGGTGAGTGCTGCTAGCGCCGCCGGTACGGTACTGCTGCCGCTCACCAGCGCCGAGGCAACAAGCCCGGCTGGCTGGCAGCTGGTGACCTATAAAATCCCCGAGAGCCGCCGTCAGGTCAGCGACCAGGAGATTACGTTTATCGAGAAGCTGAAGGCCGCAGGGTCGATTCAGAAAAACTTTAATTGGCGGTTTTTTACGTCCGGCGATAGCCGCGAACCCGAGCTTGCCGGTATACGCGGCGCGCTGGCCGGGACCGCATTGACGTTGCTGGTTACCCTTGTTCTGTGTCTGCCGATCGGCGTTCTGGCCGCCATTTATCTTGAAGAATTCGCCCCCAAGAACTGGCTCACCGACATCGTCGAGGTCAACATCAACAATCTCGCAGCGGTGCCATCGATCGTGTTCGGATTGCTCGGGCTATCGGTGTTTCTCAATTTCTGGGGGCTGCCGAGATCGGCACCGCTGGTGGGCGGGCTCGTGCTCGCACTGCTGGTGCTGCCGACGATCATTATCGCGGGCCGTGCGGCGATCAAGGCGGTACCACCGTCGATCCGCGAGGCTGCAATCGGGCTCGGCGCGTCGCAGCAGCAGGCTGTGTTCCATCACGTTCTGCCGCTTGCGATGCCGGGCATCATGACCGGAACGATCATCGGCATGGCGCATGCGCTTGGCGAAACCGCGCCGCTGCTAATGATCGGCATGATCGCCTTTATCGTCGATGTGCCGCAAAATTTAACCGACGCCGCAACCGTTTTGCCGGTGCAGATCTTCCTTTGGTCGGACCTGCCCGAAGCGGCCTTTCAACAACGAACGGCCGCTGCGATTGTGGTGCTGCTGGCCTTCCTTTTCGCAATGAATGGAGCCGCCATCTGGCTCCGCAACAGGTTTGAACGCCGGTGGTGAATCGCATGGAGAATACGGCAATGGATATTTCGGTCTTCAGTCGGATCGAGCCCGCGCGTGCGGCTCACGTGACGTCGGCGGCAAAGCCCGCCAAGGTCGTCGGGCAGGACGTCAATGTGTATTACGGCGCCAAGCAGGCGCTGAAAGACGTCAACGTGGAGATCCCCGATCGCGGCGTGATGGCTTTCATCGGGCCATCGGGCTGCGGTAAATCGACATTCCTGCGCTGCATCAACCGGATGAACGATACGATCACCGGCTGCCGTATGACCGGCCGGATCACGATCGACGGGCAGGACGCCTACGATCCGTCACTCGATGTCGTGCAATTGCGCGCGCGGGTCGGGATGGTGTTCCAGAAACCCAATCCATTCCCGAAGTCGATTTACGACAACGTGGCCTATGGGCCGCGCATTCACGGGCTTGCGTCATCAAAAGCCGAGTTCGATGAAATCGTTACGCAGTCGCTCGAAAAGGCCGGCCTGTGGAACGAGGTCAAAGATCGCCTCAATGAGTCGGGCACTGGGTTATCAGGTGGACAGCAGCAACGGCTCTGTATCGCGCGCGCGATTGCGGTCAGCCCCGATATCATTCTGATGGATGAGCCGTGTTCGGCACTCGATCCGATTGCCACTGCGCGGATCGAGACACTGATCGACGAACTGCGGTCGAATTACTGCATCATCATCGTGACGCACTCGATGCAGCAGGCCGCGCGCGTTTCGCAGCGGACGGCATTTTTCCACCTCGGGTCGCTGGTCGAGGAAGGTGACACGCACTCGATGTTCACCAACCCGAAGGACCAGCGGACCCAAGACTACATTACCGGACGCTTTGGCTAGTCCTGCGGCCGCGCAAGAACTGGATGCAAACAATGAACGAGCATATCGTCAAATCGTATGACGAGGAGTTGAAGCTTCTCGACCGGAAAATCGCGCAGATGGGCGGCCTTGCGGAGCGCCAGCTCGTGCAGGCCATGGATGCGCTGGAGCGCCGCGATCCAAAGCTGGCGGAAACGGCGGTCGCCAGCGACCTGACCATCGATCAGCTTGAACGCGAGTTGCAGGAGCAGGTGATCACGATGATCGCCAAGCGCCAGCCGATCGCCAACGATCTGCGCCACGTCATGACCGTGCTCAAGATCGCGAGCGATCTTGAGCGTATTGGCGACCTTGCCAAAAACATCGCCAAGCGAGCGCTTGCGATTGCCGGCGAGACGCACCCCAAGCCGCTGATGTCGGGCATGCGCCACATGACCGAGTTGGTACAGGGCCAGCTCAAGGATGTGCTGGATTCACTCGCCGAGCGCGATACAGCGAAAGCGCTGACGGTTTGGAATAGCGATCAGCAGGTCGATGCGATGTATAACTCGCTGTTTCGCGAGTTGCTGACCTACATGATGGAAGATCCGCGCAACATCGGGCTGTGCACGCACTTCCTGTTTGGTGCCAAGAATATCGAACGGATCGGCGATCACACCACCAATATCGCTGAAAACGTCCACTATCTCGTGTTGGGCGTACCGATCACTGATGACCGGCCGAAGGGTGACAGCACGTCATCGACACTGATCACGCCGCGTACAGTCTAAATTCCTTTTCATTCGAAAGTCCTTTCGCAAAGATGCCTGCCAAGATCATCATCGTCGAGGATGAAGCGCCGCTGGCGGAACTCCTCAAATATAATCTCGAAGCCGAGGGGCACACCGTCGTCCACGCCGCCGACGGGGATGAGGCGGAGCTTATGTTTTCGGAGGACACGTTTGATCTTGCCGTGCTCGATTGGATGATCCCTAAGACGACGGGCTTGGAACTCTGCCGCCGCCTGAGAAATCGCTCTGAGACGCAAAGCCTGCCGATCATTTTGCTGACCGCGCGTGGCGAAGAAACCGATCGCGTGCGCGGCCTGACCACCGGGGCCGACGACTATGTCACCAAACCGTTCTCGGTTCAGGAGCTGATGGCCCGCGTCAAGGCGCTGCTGCGGCGCTCAGCGCCCGAGCGCATGAGCGATGTGCTGGTCTCGGGCGAGATCATGCTGGACCGGCGCGCCCACAAAGTGACGCGCAGCACGCGCGAAGTGCGGATTGGGCCGACCGAATACCGCCTGCTCGAAGTGTTCATGGAAAGCCCGCGCCGGGTGCTGTCACGCGGCCAGTTGCTCGATCGTGTTTGGGGGCAAACGGCTGAGGTCGATGAGCGGACCGTGGACGTGCACGTCGGACGGCTGCGCAAAGCGCTGATCCGCGGCAACGAAGCCGATCCCATCCGCACCGTTCGCGGCGCCGGCTACGTCTTCGACGGCCGCGAGGGCGACGTTTGACGCCGGCACTGTGTGTGCGTTCACAGTCGCGTTCTTAACTCATCAGCACAGCATAGTGCGCGTCGGTCAAATGCACAAACCGCGTTGACCACTCAACATCACCGACGGTCATCGCCCTGGCGATCCGGTCGATTTGCAAAACGGCCTGCTGCGGGCGGACGCCAAGAATTTCAGCAAGTTTATCGTCGGCGTTGATGCACGAGACTTTTTCCGCGACCTGCGTGATGACCACCTGAAAGGCTTGCCGGTAGAGCGGAAACAAGAATTGCCCGGTGCGTGTCTGCTGGCGCTCGAGGCCTGGAAAGCGCGCATGGGGCACGGAAATTTTTTCAAACGCCTTCAGGCGCTGCGAGGCCCCCCAAACCGTCTCCAAGCGGATGACCTTGTCGCCCGCCTTCAAGCGCAACTTCAGGATCTCATCGGCGTTGGCGTCGGCAACCTCGGACGTGACTTTGGAGGTTTCGGCTTTGAGCTTTTTGCCATTGCTGACGAAGTTTGAAAACCGTTGAAGCTCGGTTTCCTCGGATATCTGCACGATAAAGGTGCCGCGCCCCTGACGGCGGTTGATCAAGCGCTCCTGCTCCAGCATTTCCAAGGCTTTGCGGACAGTGCCGATGCTCACTCCCATATCCTTGGCGAGTGCGGCCTCGTTGGGCAAAGGTTCGCTCGCAGACCACTCGGACGAACAGATTTTTCCGCGAAGCATCGCTGCAACTTGCGCATACAGTGGCCCCGCAAACGGCGCCGACAGCCCGATGTCCCCTTGTAGTGACATGGCATCCCCCGATGTCAACGCGCACGACCGAAACATCTGATCTTTAGAGAACCAGATGATGCCCTTCGAACGTTGGTCTCCGCCTGCCTGAGACCATCCTTGCGTTCTTGCGCCGGTTCAGGACGTCATGCTTCGTTGTCTGACGTTTGGCTGTCAGGTGACAGATGATGTCAAATCAAGCACTCTATGATGCAGACGCTCTGATGGAGGGGCGCGAGGGCACACGGTGATTGAACCCGGCGTTGGCACAAACGACGATCTGGACGACCAACGGATCGAAGGACTTCAGCGTCTTTCAGCGGGTCTGTCGCACGACTACACGAACCTGCTGACCGTCATCTCGGGCAACATTCAGCTGGCCCGGTCGCGCATTGCGGACCCCAAGGCGCTGCAACTTTTAGCCGAAGCCGAACGCGCCTGTGAGATGGGTGCCCGGCTCGGCCAACGGCTGATGACCTTTGCGCAGCGGCGGCACTATCATGCGGCCGTGCTCGATCTGAATGACCTGCTGCGAGCGTCCCATGACGTTCTGGCCCGCGCGGCGGGTCCGGCCGCGAGCCTAACAATGACGCTGTCTGTTGGGCCGTGCCCGCTGTGCATCGATCAGGG
>JANMOL010000204.1:0-6043 GCA_031369245.1 Hyphomicrobium sp.
GGCGATCAGGTGCCCGCCGGTGATATGCGCCAGCAGTGCGCCGAGTGCGGTGGTGGGCGGGGGGACTTCGATCGCGTGGCCGAGGGCTTCGGCCGCCGCGAACCGGCCCGCCAGCAATCCGATCGCCGCGCTTTCGACATAGCCCTCGACGCCGGTGATCTGGCCGGCAAAGCGCAGGCGCGGCATGGATTTCAAGCGCAGCGCGGCGTCGAGCAGTTTGGGTGAATTGAGATAGGTATTGCGATGCAATCCGCCGAGCCGCGCGAAGTCGGCGTTCTCAAGACCTGGGATCATGCGGAACACGCGGACCTGTTCGGCGTGCTTCAGCTTGGTTTGAAAGCCGACCATGTTCCACAGCGTGCCAAGCGCGTTGTCTTGCCGAAGCTGCACGACGGCGTACGGCCAGCGGCCGGTGCGCGGATCGTCGAGCCCGACTGGCTTCATCGGTCCAAAGCGCAAGGTTTCGCGTCCGCGTTCGGCCATGACCTCAACCGGCAGGCAACCGTCGAAGTACGGCGTCGAGGCTTCCCATTCCTTGAACGTGGTCTTCTCGCCGGCCAGCAAGGCGTCGATGAAACCGTTGTACTGCTCTTTGGTCATGGGGCAATTGAGGTAGTCAGCGCCGGTACCGGCCGGACCGGCCTTGTCGTAGCGCGATTGGAACCACGCGATCGAGGTATCGATGGTGTCGCGATGAATGACGGGCGCGATGGCATCGAAAAACGCCAGGGCTCCTTCGCCGGTCAATTCAGCAATGGCCGCGCTCAGCGCAGGCGATGTCAGTGGACCGGTCGCGATGATGACACTTTGCCAATCGGCGGGCGGCAGTCCATCGACTTCTGTCCGGTCAATGGTGATCAGCGGATTGGCTTCGAGCCGCCGGGTCACCTCGTTGGAGAATTCGTCACGGTCGACCGCTAGCGCGCCGCCAGCCGGCAGCTTGTGGGCATCGCCTGCTGACAAGATGATCGAGCCTGCGCGCCGCATCTCCTCATGCAGCAGTCCGACGGCGTTGTTCTCCCAGTCGTCGGAGCGGAAGGAATTCGAACACACCAGTTCAGCCAATCCGCTGGTCTTGTGGGCGTCCGTCATGCGAACGGGGCGCATCTCATGCAGTACCACCGGCACACCGGCTGCCGTGATCTGATGCGCTGCTTCGGAGCCGGCCAAGCCGCCGCCGATGACATGGATGGGTTTCAAGGTGTTACGCCGCTGCTGGTGGACGCGCACGCGGTGCGCTGGGAAGCGACGTTTTAGGCCCGATCCTGGTGCTGTGGCAACGCCGCAATCGGGCGCGGTCTGAGCGCCAGCTCAGGACTGCGCAAAATCGAAGATCAGCTTGGCATTGAGCCCGATGATCAGCACGGCAATGACGACTGCAAACGCCGTGAGCAGGCGTGGTGCGACGAGATCGCCCATTTTGGCGCGGCTGGCGGTGAACTGCACCAGCGGCACGATTGCAAACGGCAGCTGAAGGCTGAGCACGACTTGCGTGAGGATCAAAAGCTTAGCGGTCTGCGCTTCGCCGTAAAACAACGTCACGCCGGCGGCAGGCACAATGGCGACGGCGCGCGTGACAAGGCGGCGGATCCATGGCTTCAGCTTGATGTCGATGAAGCCTTCCATCACGGCTTGGCCGGCAAGCGTTGCCGTCACGGTCGAGTTGAGCCCGCAGCACAGCAGCGCGATGCCAAACAGCGTTGGCGCCATCGCCGATCCGAGCAACGGCGACAACAGGGAATGCGCTTCGCCGAGTTCCGTCACGGCGGTTCTTCCCGTGGCGTTGAAGGTGGCGGCGGCAAGGATCAGGATCGAGGCGTTGATCAGCAGCGCCAGCATCAGCGCGACGGTGGAGTCGATGGTCGCGAATTTCAGGGCTTCACGCTTTTCGGGCGTCGATTTGCCGAACGCGCGGGTCTGCACGATGGCCGAATGCAGATAGAGATTATGCGGCATCACCGTCGCGCCGATGATGCCGAGTGCGAGATACAGCATGTCCGGGTTGGTGAAGATGTCCGTCGTTGGTGCAAAGCCGCGAACGACCTCGCCCCATTGCGGATCGGCCAGCGCGATCTGCACGCCAAAGCACAGTGCGATCACGCCGAGCAGCGTGATGATGAAGGCTTCGAGATAGCGAAACCCGAGCCGCTGCAGCAGCAGCACGATGAAGACGTCGAGCGCGGTGATGATCACGCCGATTTCGAGCGGTATGCCAAACAGCAGGTTGAGACCGATGGCTGTGCCAATGACTTCGGCGACGTCCGTTGCAATGATGGCCGTCTCGGCGAGCGCCCACAGCGGATAGGCAGCCCAGGCTGGATAGGCGTCGCGGCAGGCCTGTGCGAGGTCGCGGCCCGAGCCGATGGCGAGGCGCGCGCACAAGGCCTGAAGAATAATCGCCATGATGTTTGAGAGCAGGGCGATGAACAACAGCGCGTAGCCAAACTTCGAACCGCCCGCGATTGAGGTGGCCCAGTTGCCGGGATCCATATACCCGACCGCGACCATGTAGCCCGGACCTGCAAACGCCGCGAACTTTCGCCAGCTCGAACCGTCGCGCCGGACAGGAACGGTGCGGAAAACGTCGGTCAGTGCCGGTTCGCTGGGTGCGCGCCGCCAGCCAGTTTGGCCGGTTGCATCAATCATTTCAGCGGGTTGGGCGGTTCGCGCAGAGCTCAAGGCATTACTCGCAAATGCAAATCATTCGCAACTGTAACATGAGCGATGGGCGTTGACCAGCAGCATGTGGCGTTTCTACCCCGAGCTTCGTTGGGGCGGCGTGCAGGCAAGCTCAAGCGCATGCAGGGGGAGGGGCGGGCTTAGGGGGCGGGCTTAGGGGGAATGACCGAACGGCCGATGGCGGCCAGCACGCCGGGCTCGGGCTCGGGCATGCCAGGTCGGGCATGCCAGGTCGGGCATGCCAGGTTCTTGGCCAGGTTCGTCACCAAGTTCGTCACCAGGTTCGTAACGCTCGGCACGTCCAACATGGCTCCGCCTTGATCCCGCACTAGCGATTGGCGACACTGCCTGACGCCAGAAGCATGTTTTCGGGAATGGTCGTGATGTGGGGTTACCGGCGGCGGCTGACGCGCGATCTGGAGCGATGGCAGGCGCAAGGCTGGCTGACCGCTGATGGCCGGGCCAGGATTTCTGCCGAGCTTGCGAGCAGCGGGCGAGAGGTGGGGCTGGCGTCTGCCCTCGGCATTCTCGCAAGTGTCCTGCTGGCCGTGGCGGCGCTGTCGTTTGTCGCGGCCCATTGGCAGGACATGCCGCGCCTGCTGCGCTTGGCGCTGATTTTTTCCTTGTTGTGGTCGGGCTATGCGGCCGCCGGTGCCTTCGCGCAGCGCGGCATGGCCGCTTTTTCCGATGCCGCCATTTTGTTTTCCGTCACGATGTTTGGCGCAGCGATCATGCTGATCAGCCAGATGTTTCATATCGATGGCAATCCGCCCGATGGCATCTTGCTGTGGTGGGCCGGTGCGCTGGTGGCCGGCGTTGCGCTGCGGTCCAATCCGGCGCTGGCCTTGACGATGGTGCTCGTCTGCCTGTGGGCCGGTATGGAAACCTTGCAGCACACCAGCGTTTATTGGCCATTTCTGATCGGATGGGCCGCGGTTTCGGCCGCGTTGCTGTGGCAGCGCTGGATGCCGGGCCTGCATCTGTCAGGGCTGGCGCTGGCAGGCTTTATCGTGACATCGGGTTTCTTGCTCGGCACTGGCCATGATCATCGCCTCACTGTTGTTGCCGGATTGCTGGCCGCCGCTGCCGCTATGGCCGCGTCGCAAACCCGCACGCTCAGCGATGACATCACCGCGCCGGTGCTCGGGTACGGCATCGTGACGGCCTTCGCCGGGCTGTTCGCCTGGCAATTCATCGAGGCGACGTCGATCCGCGAACTCATTGCCGTGGCGGCTCTGGCCTTCGTGCTGCTACTGGCCGCGATCTCGTATGGCCTGTCGCACGGCCAGCGCGGCGCGTTGTGGATCGGCTATGGCGGTTTTTCGGTGGAAGTGCTGGCGCTCTATTGGAAAACGGTCGGCAGCATTCTCGATACGTCGCTGTTTTTCCTGGTTGCTGGATTGATCGTTGCAGCGCTGGCGTTCTTGGCCTGGCGGCTGGCGCAACGCGGCAGCGCTACTGAGCGGAGTGCAGCATGACCAGCCGCGATAAAACATTGTTTGCATGGTTCGGAGCGGTTGCGCTGCTTCAGACAGCCGTGCTCGGCAAAATCGTCTGGGACCGCCAATCGCTGGTCAAGACCGGCCGCGAGATTGTCATGCAAGTGCAACCAGTCGATCCGCGCGATCTATTTCGCGGCGAGTACGTCACGCTCGGCTACGGCATCTCGCCAATTGTCAGCACGGCGCTGGCGCAAAGTCTGCCGGCTGACGCGCTGCGGCGCGGCGAGCCGGTGTTCGTCACGATCCGGCCTAATGCCGAATTATCCTGGAAGGCTTTGGCCGTATCGCAGGTCCTGCCGGCTCCGCCAGCGAGCGGGCCAGCGTCGGGTGATGTGACGCTCAAGGGCCGCATCCAATCGGTCTGGCCGGGCGAGATCAAAGACGCGGTGAATTTCACCGTCGATTTCGGCATAGAGAGCTATTTCGTGCAAGAGGGCCGCGGCAAGCTGCTCGAGCAGCAAGTCCGCGATGACAAGATCCAGGCGCTGGTGGCGGTTGGCCCGGATGGCACCGCCGCCCTCAAAGGCCTTGTCATCGGTGGTCAGCGGCACGAAGACCCACCACTGTTTTGAGGCTTTGGGCTGTGGCCCGGCTTTGCTAAGACCCTGCAGCCCTTCCCGTCTGGAGATTTAGCCATGCCGATCACGCGCCACGAGAGCACTGCCGTCTACTCAAAGGTCACGCAAGCCAATGGCTTGGTTTTCACCGCTGGCGTGATCCCAACCGACCTGGCGCGCGACGTTGAAGGCCAGACGGCCGAAGTCTTGAGCGAGATCGACCGGCTTCTGGCGTTGTGCGGCACGGATAAATCGAACGTCGTGCAGGCGACCGTCTGGCTGAACGACATCCGCCACCGCGACGGCATGAACAAATCGTGGAGCGCCTGGCTGAGCGGCAAGGATGCTCCGGCGCGGGCGTGCGTCGAAGCCAAGCTGATCGACCCGCGCATGCTGGTCGAAATTTCCGTCGTGGCGGCGAAATAGCGTCCAATTCTGCCCCAAACCGTACTGAAGCACGCGTCTGTAACTCGTTTGCCGCGCCGTGGCGGTTTTTTGCACAGCCAGCCACTTCGCTATCGAGGCCTTTCGCTGAATCTGCAACTCTCCCGACTCAGGGCAGGGTGAAACATTGCGCGAGTATTTCGGGGATTTGGATCATGACTTTGAAGAGAACAGTAACGATTATTGTTGCCGGCGCGCTGGCTGTCAGCCTGGCAGCACCTGCTTTCGCGGCTAAACGCAAGGCTCAAAAGCGGATGGTTGTCGCGACGGCCGCTGTCACCGGTTTAGCCGCGGCCCACAATCTGCGCCGTGAAGGCGGCCGGTTATGCTTTGCCGATCACTTCCACTATGGCTCAAGCGCTGGCAAACCGTCGATGAAGGCCGCTCAGGCTGCAGCCATTGCGTCTTGGGCCGACTTCGTCGACTTTGAATACGATGGCTCATGGACCAGCTTTGCCCGGGCCTCGAACAAGGAAGTGAAATGCGCGCAGAGCGGCGGCAGCTGGGGCTGTGACGCCAGCGCTCGCCCGTGCCGGTAAAACTCCCAGCGTTGACGATCGAGCGTGACGAAACACGTTTGGACTGAACGGGCCTATTGAGAGATGATCGAAAATCAGTGCCGGGCCCGCATAGGTCCGGCACTTTTGTTTTTTTAGCGTGCGCCAAACATTCGCGACAACAAGCGGCGCACGACGTTCATCAGCCAGCGGGCCAGCATGACTTGAATGAGGTTGCCGATAACGCCGCGGTTTTTGAAACCAAACAAATTGCCGATGATCGAGCGGATCATGTTTTCAAGGGATCCGCCGCCGTCGGGGGCCGGCGTTCCGCCCTTGCGGATGACCTCACCCAAGTCGTCAT
>JANMOL010000216.1:0-4259 GCA_031369245.1 Hyphomicrobium sp.
AGGCCAATGAGATTTTGCGTCATGGAGCCGCGCTGGCCTTGTAGGCGTTCTTCGCATGCCGAGGTGTGCTGGCGTGAGGTCTGGCGAACCCAAGCTGAATGATCTAGAGCACAAAATGCGCCGTTGATGCCTGTATATTCACTCGGAGATCACGCTTACATGTGGCCGTTTTCACGTCATCCGGTTGTACCCGTTCTACGCTTCACCGGACCGATTGGTATGGCGACGCCGTTGCGGCCGGGACTATCATTGGCAACGGCTGCAGCCGCGATTGAAAAGGCCTTTGAGGCCTCCAAGTTGCCGTCTGTTGCGATCGTGATCAATTCTCCCGGCGGATCGCCGGTGCAGTCGAGCTTGATCTTCAAGCGCGTTCGCCAGCTGGCCGAGGAAAAATCCAAAAAGGTCTATGTGTTCTGCGAGGATGTCGCGGCATCTGGCGGCTATTGGCTGGCGTTGTGCGGCGACGAAGTTTATGGCGACCGATCATCAATTATCGGATCCATCGGCGTAATCTCGGCGGGTTTCGGCTTTGACAAAGCAATCGATAAACTGGGCATCGACCGCCGGGTCTATACGTCGGGCACTTCAAAAAGCATTCTTGATCCATTCAAGCCTGAGAAGGCCGAGGATGTCGCGCGCCTCAAAGCGCTGCAAGGCGATATCCACGAGACCTTCATTGAGATGGTCAAGGCGCGCCGGCCCGGCAAACTCAAAGATCTCGACGGCGACCTGTTCTCAGGCGCGTTCTGGGCGGCCCCGAAAGCAGTCGAGCTTGGGTTGATCGATGGCATATCGGATCTCCGCACCAAGATGCGCGAACTGCACGGCGACAAGGTCCGCCTGCGGCTCATGGCGACGGAACGGGGGGGCCTGCTGTCGCGCTTGCGGCGCACGCCGTCGCTCGATAGCGCGTTAGGGCTCAGCGGCGGCGGTGGCCTTGCTTTCGCCGATGATCTGGTGTCGTCTCTCGAAACGCGTGCGCTCTGGCAGCGCTTCGGATTGTAAAGCCCAATAGGAGGGCTGATCGCTATGCCGCCTCTTGTCCTGCTCGCCATTGCCGGCGCTGGTTGCTACGCCGGCTACAAGCTGTTCGCCAAGCTCGTCAAGCTGGCCGCAATGCCGAGCCGTGCAGAAACAGAACGCGTGCGCCGTGAGGCGCGTGCAGCCGCAGGTGGCGTCCGCGATTTAGGCGAACTTGAGTGGGACGAAAAATCCGGCGTCTACAAACCGTCGGCGTCATCGAAGGGTTAAGACTGCCGGTACGCGCTGCCCGCTGTTCACTTCACTTCAAAGGAAACTTTGCAGGTCACGCGGTAAACATCGAGCTTGCCCTTGGCATCGACGGTCGCCGACATATCCTGAACCCAGACCGAGCGGATGCCCTTCAGGCTTTTAGAGGCTTTATCGACGGCCTTTTGCGCCGCGTCCTCCCAGCTCTTCGTTGACTCCGACATCAGCTCGATGACTTTGTTGACGGCCATGATGCAACTCCTGCGCATTCGCTAGCGGCACCGGTTGGCGCGCGCCTCGTGGAGACAGCCGCGAGGGCCATACCCAGAGCCCCCAGCAAATCCCTTGTCTCTAGGCGTGACAAGGGGGGTCGAACGCGTATAGTGCCGCCCAAATCAACCCCTTGTGAGCCTCCGATGCCATCAAAGACGGCCTCTCACACCCCGGCCGGATCAACAGCTCTTCGCCCGCGCGAAGCGTTCCAGGATCTCATTCTGACGCTCCAGCAATTTTGGGGGCAGCAAGGCTGCGTTGTCCTGCAGCCCTATGACATGGAGGTCGGCGCCGGCACGTTCCATCCAGCGACCACCCTGCGCGCGCTTGGACCGAGGCCCTGGTCGGCAGCCTACGTGCAGCCGTCGCGCCGCCCGAAGGATGGCCGCTACGGCGAGAATCCAAACCGCTTGCAGCACTACTATCAGTTCCAAGTCATCATGAAGCCGTCACCGGCGAACATTCAGGAGCTCTACCTCGCCAGCTTGGATGCCATCGGCATCGACACGTTGATCAACGACATCCGCTTCGTTGAAGATGACTGGGAAAGCCCGACGCTTGGCGCCTGGGGGCTCGGCTGGGAAGTCTGGTGCAACGGCATGGAAGTCTCGCAATTTACGTACTTCCAGCAGGTCGGCGGATTTGATTGCAATCCGGTTGCAGGCGAAATCACTTACGGTCTCGAGCGTCTCGCGATGTACGTGCAGGGCGTCGATCGGGTGTTCGACTTGAATTTCAACGGCCGCACGGATGAGCGCCGCTTGGCTTACGGCGACGTTTTTCTCCAAGCCGAGCGCGAATATTCACGCCACAACTTCGAGCACGCCAACACCGCTATGCTGCTGCAGCACTTCAAGGATGCAGAATCCGAGTGCCAATCGCTTTTGTCCAAAGGTGAGAGCAAGGATGGCCATCAAATGGCCTTGCCGGCTTACGACCAGTGCATCAAGGCGAGCCACGTTTTCAATCTGCTCGACGCCCGCGGTGTCATCTCGGTGACGGAACGTCAAAGTTACATCCTGCGCGTCAGAGAATTGGCAAAAGCCTGCTGCGGCGCGTGGCTCTCGACTGATGGAGGACGGGCATGAATGAAGATCTGATCGTTGGGCTGTTGGCGACAGCCATTCCGCTGTTCGCCGTTGGCTATCTTATGCTGCGGCGGAATGCCGGCATCTTTCGGATGTTCATAGCAATGCTGCTGATCGGTCTTGGCTATCTGACCGCAACCGGGGCCATGAATGATATCGGCGCCAGTGTGATGGGCAAAGTCCATCAGGCCATCCCGGAAACAGCCCCAGTAACAGCCCCAGTCACCGCCCCGGCCACGCCTCCGGCGGCACCCGCGCCCGCGCCGTAACGCGTCACGACCACTTTGGTCATCTCCGTCTTCGCTGAAATGACGTCGTAATGAGATTGGCTTTCGATGTCCGAACTTTTACTCGAACTGTTCTCCGAAGAAATTCCGGCCCGCATGCAGGTTAAGGCAGCGGACGATCTGCGCCGCCTTGTGACCGAAGGCTTGAAGGCGCGCGGGCTTGAGATCGGCCAAGCCCGCAGCTTTTCAACCCCGCGCCGCCTGACGCTGGTGATTGACGGAGTGCCGGCCCAATCGCCTGCCATTTCGGAAGAGAAAAAGGGCCCGCGCGTTGGTGCGCCCGAGCAGGCCGTCGCGGGCTTCCTGAAATCAGCGGGGCTGGCGTCGCTGAACGACGCCGAGATCGTGAAGGACGAGAAAAAAGGCGATTACTACGTCGCAAAAATCGAAAAACCAGGTCGTGCAGCGCCGGAGATCATCGCTGAGACTGTTGCAGACGTAATGGCCAAGTTCCCGTGGCCGAAGTCGATGCGCTGGGGCTCATCGCCATTCCAATGGGTGCGCCCGCTGCAATCGATCCTGTGCCTGCTTGGCGGCAAAGTGGTGCCGTTCGAAGTCGCCGGAATACACAGCGGCGCCGAAACGCGTGGTCATCGCTTTCTTGGCCCAGAAACATTCGCCGTCAAGAATTTTGCCGGCTACCAAGAGGCGCTCGAAAAGCATCACGTCATGCTCGATCCGGCCCGCCGCACCGCCTCGATTGGCGGACAAGCCCTTGCGTTGGCGAAAACCGCCAAACTTGAGTTGGTTGAAGACGAAGGCCTGCTCAACGAAAACGCCGGTCTCACCGAGTGGCCCGTCGTGATGATCGGCTCGTTCGATAGGGCGTTTCTCGATGTCCCGGGCGAATGCCTGATGACCGCCATGAAGATGCATCAGAAGTGCTTTTCGCTGCGTGACCCCAAAACCAAGAAACTCGCCAATCAATTCCTGCTGGTTTCAAACCTCGCCGCCAAGGATGGCGGCACGGCCATTACATCCGGCAATGAGAAGGTCATTCGTGCGCGGCTGTCGGATGCCAAATTTTTCTGGGATCAGGATCTCAAAAAGCCGCTCGATGAAATGGCCAGCGCGCTATCGGGCATCACGTTCCACGAAAAGCTCGGCAGCCAGCGGGATCGGGTCGAGCGCGTCGCGGAACTCGCCTATCAGATCGCGGGCGCGTGCGACGCCGACAAGGATGACGCGCGCCGCGCGGCTCAGCTGAGCAAAGCCGATCTCGTGTCGGGCATGGTCGGGGAATTCCCCGAACTGCAAGGCTTGATGGGCCGCTATTACGCTGAAGCGGCCGGCACCAAGCCAGAAATCGCCCGCGCCATTGAACTGCACTACAAGCCCAAGGGTCCGACCGACATCGTGCCGCGCGCCGACGCCGGGGATG
>JANMOL010000223.1:0-5336 GCA_031369245.1 Hyphomicrobium sp.
GCGCCGCAGCGCGGACCCAACTATCGCGAGGACGTGGCGCAATTCGACATCACGCGCGGCGGGGCGGCGGTGACGACGCTTACGCCCTCGAAGCGGCTTTACGATGCGCCGCCACAGCCAACAACGGAATCGGGCATCCACGCCTCGTGGCGCGGCGATCTCTATATCGTCATTGGCGATGAACAGCAGGCCGGCGGGTATGGCGTGCGGGCCTACTTTAATCCGCTGGTGCGGTTCATCTGGCTCGGGGCGCTGATCATGTTCCTCGGCGGCGGGATTTCGTTGTCCGACCGGCGCTTGCGGATCGGGGCACCGGTCAAGAGCCGGCGCAGCCTGCCGGTCGCGGCGGAGTGATGGCGATGGCACGACGAGCCCGCGCTGTCTCGTTGGCTTTTTCGGCGGCGGCCGTCCTTGTTGCGGCAACCTCTGCGCTGGCCGTGCAGCCCGATGAGATTTTGGCCGACAGCGCCATGGAGCAACGCGCCCGCCAGATTTCAACCGGCTTGCGCTGTCTCGTCTGCCAGAACCAATCGATTGACGACAGCGATGCGCCGCTGGCGCGTGATCTGCGGCTGTTAGTCCGCGAAAGGCTGACAGCGGGTGACAGCGACGGCGCCGCGATCGAATTCGTGGTGGCGCGCTATGGCGATTTCGTTTTGCTGAAGCCGCCGTTCAATGTTGCGACGCTGATGCTGTGGATCTCGCCGCTGCTGTTGCTGCTCGGCGGCGCGTGGATGGCGTTGCGCGCGGGCCGGGCGGCGCCGCGGGCTGTGGACAGGCGCGACCGGTTGTCAGCCAGCGAACAAGCGCGGCTCGAAACCGTCTTGAAGCGTGAACAGGACGATGTCTGAGGACGTCTGATTGCGACAGCACGCTTAACGGCGCGCGGTGGCCGGGATCACTGGGGCGCGTGCCCGCCACGCTGCCAATTCACTCAATAGCGCGCGCCGCATGAGCCGTGTTTCGCGCAAGCCCGCGGCCTGCTCGAAGCGGGCGATGGCATCGCCGAGCGCGGGCGTGAAGCGCCCGCTGGCCGGATGATTGAAAAATCCAGCCGACCGCAATTGCCGCTGCAGGCGCTGCACAACACGCGCTTCTATCAAAAGATCGCGGGCGGCCAGCTCAGTGGCAGCGCTGGCGAATTGCGAGGTTGCGACGGCGGTGTTGGCGATGGGCTCGCTGGCGTCGGGTGCAGCGCTGTCTCCGGCGGCGATGACGGCACGCGAAAGCACGTAGGTGCCAACGTTGATGCCAGCCACCTCAGGACCCGCCGCACCCTCGATCAGCATCGGCGAGCCAGATGATCCAGGACCAGTGTCACAGCGATGGAACAGCACCGCGCCCGGATTTGCGAAATCGCGGCTGATCATGTCCGCTGTAGCGCTGGGAAATTCATTGCCGACGGCGCACGGCGCGGCGTGGCGCAAGTCGCTGTCGGGCAAGTCGCGGTGCGCTGCGATCTCAGACAGGCCGCCGCGGGCAGCTGTCTCGCGCACGTCCTCGATCGAGCGCTGCGAAAGCGGCAGCCCGCCGGCGCGGCAGGCCGGCGCGGCGAGGCGGACGACGGCCCAGTCGCGTGCGGCATCGATCGGCGGGGTGATGGCGAGGCGCGTGGTGCCAGAAATGATATGCTGCGACTGGCTCGCCGTCTCAGCGCCGGCAATGGCCGTTGCGTGCAGGTTTGGGCGCACGGCGCCGTCACGCGACGTTTGGAAAACCAGATCGGACAGCTGCGGTTGGCCACTGGCAGCAGTTCCAAACAGACAATGACTGGCGGTCGCAATGATGGTGGGTGCGATGCAAAACGCGGTACACATTGCGCCGGTCGACTTGCTCAACAGCAGACCGATTTTACCTTTTAGCGGCGTCTGATCGGCGGCCAGCCGGACGCGTTGATCGGGGCCGAAGACGGCCGCTGCGGCGCTGGTTGTGCCGGGACAGGACGCATAGGCCAAAAGCACGGTTATCAAGCCCACGGTCATCAGGACTGGGCGGGCGCTGGCCAGGAAGCGGCGGAGGGACGTAAGAACCAGCATTGCGGTAGCGCCTCGCATGCCGGTGCCAGCCGACATTACCAACAGTTAAGACGGCCGAAATGCTGCGGTAATCCCGCGTCCGCTAACTCCACAGGTAAGGCTCAAGAAGCCTTTTATAATTTGGAGATACGGGATGCGCTCTTCGCTTCGAGCTTCGGCCTCTGGCAAAGCTCTCTCAGCAAAATCCGGGCCAGCCCTCGCGGCGCTCGTCGCTGCCGGATTTGCCGGTTTCGGGTTCAGTGATTTGACGACGCCGGCACGCGCCGAAATGAAGCCGGGTGCTGCAGCTGGCGCAACGGTCGAAACGCCATTTGGCCGCGCGCCGCTATCGTTTGCCGATTTGGTTGACAAGGTTAAGCCGTCGGTCGTGTCGGTGTCGGTCGTGAACGACGGCGGCGCCTCGAAGGTGGCCGATAAGGGAGCACCCGGCAAAGGCCGCGGCGGCATGGCCATTCCCGAACTGCCGGAAGATCATCCCCTGCACGACTTTTTCAAAAACCTGCCGAAGGACTTCGGCCAGGGCCAAGGCCCGGGCGGCGACGGCGGTAAGCCGAAGATGGTCCAGGGCCAGGGTTCGGGTTTCGTCATCTCACCGGATGGCTACGTCGTGACCAACAATCACGTCATCGACGGTGCGACCAAGATCCAGGTTAGCTTCGACGAGAACACCAAGTATGAAGCCAAGCTGATCGGCACTGACCAGCGGACCGATATTGCGCTGTTGAAGATTGACAGCACGAAGACGTTTCCAGCCGTCAAGCTTTCGGAAAAGCCGGTACGCGTTGGTGATTGGGCACTGGCGGTCGGTAACCCGTTCGGCCTCGGCGGCACGGTCACCGCTGGCATCGTCTCGGCGCTGGCCCGTGATATCGGCTCCGGCCCCTACGATTATCTCCAGATCGATGCGGCTGTGAACCGTGGCAACTCGGGCGGCCCAACCTTCAACCTCGATGGCGAAGTGCTCGGCGTCAACACCGCGATTTACTCGCCGTCGGGCGGCAACGTCGGGATTGCGTTCGCGGTGCCAGCCAAAACGGTCGCGGAAGTCGTGACGCAGTTGAAGGCCGGCGGCACGGTCAGCCGCGGCTGGCTGGGTGTCAAAATCCAGAACGTTGATGAAGATACCGCTGCAAGCCTCGGTTTGCCGGAACCAAAGGGTGCTCTGGTCAGTGATGTGACAGCCAATGGTCCAGCGGCCATCTCGGGCCTGAAGCCTCAGGATGCGATCCTGCAGATCAACAGTGATAAGATCGCCGACAGCCGCGACCTTGCGCGCAAGATTGCGGAAATGTCGCCGGATACGACTGTTGACGTGAAGGTCTGGCGCAACAACGCCGAGCAGACCGTCAAGGTTAAGCTCGGCCTGTTCCCGAACGGCGCTGACGTAGCGGCAGCCACGCCCGGCGGAGACGACAAGCCGGTGGCGCCTGCAGCCTCGCTCGAACTCAGCCAGCTTGGCATCACGCTGATGCCGGCCCGCGCGGGCGCTGGCAAGGACGGCGTGGCGATTGCGGAAGTTGATCCGTCGTCGGATGCCGCTGAAAAGGGTCTGAAGTCGGGCGACATCATTCTGGAGGTCTCCGGCCAGCCGGTGGCGGTGCCCGATGATGTCGTGTCCGGCGTCAAGAAGGCCGAAGACATGAAGCGTAAAGCCGTGCTGCTGCACATCAAGTCGGCCGATCAGAAGCGGTTTGTGGCGGTCCAGCTTAAGGACACCAAGGGCTAATCGCGACCAGCGCTCACTCGAGGCTATCATCAGGCGGTCCTGCCCTTAACCCGGCAGGGCCGCCTCGACGTTTGAGCGGCTGGGGTCTAAAGAGGACGGCTGGGGCAGCCGAGGATGGACCGTAATGCGGGTTTTGGTGATCGAAGACGACCGCGAAACCGCACAGTTTCTGCAGAAGTCGCTCAAGGAAAATGGCCATACCGCCGACCTCGCGGGCGACGGCGAGCACGGTTTGGCGCTGGCCGAAGAGGGCGCCTACGACGTGCTGATCGTCGATCGGATGCTGCCGCGGCTCGACGGACTATCGGTCATCAAGTCGCTGCGCTCAAAAGGCCATCGCACGCCCGCGCTGATCCTGTCGGCACTTGGCGAAGTCGATGATCGCGTCAAAGGCCTGCGGGCCGGCGGCGATGATTATCTAACGAAGCCCTATGCCTATTCCGAGCTGCTGGCGCGCGTCGAAGCGCTCGGCCGCCGGACGGTGCCCGAAGAACAGCAAACGCGCTACACGGTCGGCGATCTGGTGCTCGACCGGCTGTCGCATCGCGTGACGCGCGGCGGGGAACATATTCTCCTGCAGCCGCGCGAATACCGCTTGCTCGAGTATCTCATGCAGCACGCCGGTCAGGTGGTGACGCGCACGATGCTGCTGGAGCACGTCTGGGATTATCACTTCGATCCGCAAACCAACGTCATCGATGTGCACGTCTCGCGCCTGCGCGCCAAGATCGACAAGAGTTTTGATAAGCCGCTGCTCCATACCGTGAGGGGCGCAGGATATACCATCCGTGACGGCCCAGTCTGAGCGCTTCCCAAGAGTGTTCGCGAGCACCGCGTTTCGTCTGACGGCGGCGGCGGTGATTGTGTTTTTGCTGGCGGCGGCAGCCATCTCTGGGCTGCTGTTCCGTCAATCCAACTCTGTGTTGACCGATCAGGTGCTGACCGCGCTGCGGGCCGAGGTCCAGCTATTGAAAGCCGAAGCGGCGGGCGGCGGGCCAGCAGCGATTACCACCGCGGTCGCAGCTTTGAGCCGGCCGGAAGGTCCCGGGCTCTATTATTTGGCCGACAATACCGGCAGCAAACTCGCTGGTAATCTCAACCGCGTGCCGCCCGAGCTGGCCGATGGCGAGGGCGGCGTGTTCCGCTACCGGCCCGAGCGCGGCCCAGATCCGGCAAATTCCGCGGCTGACCGGCTGGCGGTTGCGATCCCGGTCGCTCTCGGCGGCGGGTTGCGCCTGCTCGTTGGCCGCGACATCGAGCAGCAGCGGGCCTTTGCCGATCGCATGAAGCAGACGTTTCTGATCGGCTTTGGGGCCCTCTCGCTGCTCGGTCTGCTTGGCGGGCTGGCGATCAGCCGGCTGGTGCTGAACCGGCTGGAGGCAATCACGGCGACCAGCCGGTCGATCATGGCGGGCGACCTGTCGCAGCGCATTCCGGTCGATGGCACAGCCAGCGAGCTCGACGGGCTGGCGCTGAATTTAAACGAGATGCTCGATCGTATCGAAGGCCTGATGAGCGGCCTGCGCGAAGTCTCCGACAACATCGCCCACGATCTGAAGACGCCGCTCAATCGC
>JANMOL010000225.1:0-7318 GCA_031369245.1 Hyphomicrobium sp.
CGCCTCGGTTGGCGGCACGCTGACAACCACCGGCATCGCCACGCTCAATGGCGGCATCGCGCTTTCCAATGATGCGATCACGGGCGTGACGAACATCACCGGCAACGGTAACTGGATCAATGACGACGGCACAAAGTCGTCAACAATTCAGCCGAACGGATTCACAACTATCAATACCGCCGGCACAACCGGTATATCAGCGAATGCCGCTGGACAGTTCACCTCCCAAAGCGCGCCGGGAAATTTCACATCGATACTCGGCGGCACGATCACGGGCAGCGGCGTGGGCATCATCTTAGGTTATAACACGATCACAGCCAACAGTAGTCTTGTGAGCAACGGCACGCTGACCACCACCGGAAACGCCTCCATCGGTGGCAATCTCGACATGACGAACGGCGCGATCAGCAACATCACCAACCTGACCGGCAATGGCACGATTGCCGGGTTCTCGTCGGTCGGCGCGGCCACCGGCAATATCAACACGCTGACCGGCAACAACACTGGCGCTATCAGCGGTTACAATACCATCACGGCGACCGGCACCGTGACCGCCAACGATGTGCAATCCGTCACCGGCACGTTCAGCGGGCTGCTGACGGCGGGCGCGGGCCTCGCGGTCACCGGCGGCACGACCACCGACACGCTGAATGTGACCGGCGCGACGACCACCAACGGCATCGATAATTCAGGCGGCGGCATCACCAATGTGGGCGCGCTATCGGGCGTCAGCGGCCTCGGCTTTGCGACCTCCGATACACCGGTCGGTCTCAATGCCACGGCCACCGGCGGCGGGGCCACTGCGCTCGGATTTAATGCCAACACATCGTCTGCCAACACCGTCGCAATCGGAAGCGGCGCAACCATTGCGCCAGGATCTGGTGCGGGTTCATTTGCTGGCGGCACGTCTACCGTGCTCGGCGGCACCGGAGCGGTTTCCATCGGTCATCTCAATACTGCGAACGGCAACGGCGCCGTCGCAATTGGCGACCCCAATGTCGCCAACGGCACGGGAGCACTGGCAATTGGTGCAAACAACACCGCAACCGCCGATGGCACACCGGGTGGCGGCGCAGCAAACGGCGCAGTCGCACTCGGCAATGCCTACGTCGCTGCCGGGCAAGGGTCTGTTGCTCTTGGCAATACGTCAACCGCCGGTGCAACTGGGGCAGTGGCTATTGGTGACACAGCCAATGTCACTGGTCTTGCTGGCATTGCTATTGGTTCGGCCACCTTTGCGGCAGACGACAACGCTATCGCAATAGGCGTCAATGCGAATGCCGGCGCGCGGAATGCCATTTCCTTTGGCGTAAACAGTGTCGCGGCGGCCCAGGATACGATCGCCATCGGAAATGCTGCCGGGCTTGGCTCCGTTCAGCCGAACACAGCGGGCAGCGTCTGGGTTGGCGTGAGCTCCGGCAACAACGTCGTCGGCGGCCTCAACGTCGGCATCGGGCAAGGCGCGCAAAATAACGTGGTCGGCAGTCAGAATTCGGCGATCGGCTTCAATTCTGGCATCAACACGACGGGCGGCGGCAACACTGCGCTGGGTGCGAGTTCGGGTAACGGCGTGAACGGACTTGGAAACACAGGCGTCGGCTATCTGGCTGGATGGCAGACGACGGGTGACTATAATCTGGCGTTCGGCACTTGGGCTGGTAACAACACCAGCGCCAACCGCAGCATCGCCATCGGAACCGACAATACTGGCGATAACGTCGGCGCGCGCGCGAACGCCAACGATGCCATCGCGATTGGCACGGACTCGTCTGTCACCGGCATTGCGGGCATCGCAGTTGGCCTCAATGCACAGGCCAATGCCGCCAACGCTTCGGCATTCGGCAATGGCGCGATCGCATCCAACGCCAATTCAACTGCGATCGGCAATGGCGCGGCAACGACGCAAGCCGATCAGATCATGCTTGGCAGCGCGGCCACGCAATTCTACACGCTGGCCAATCTGCCGAACATCGCCGGCAACGCTGGCAACAGCCTCGTCACGCATGATGCCAATGGCAACGTCCAGAGCTCGCTGCTGACGATCACGGGCGCGGGCGGCACGGGCCTTACCGGCACCGGCACGATCCAGGGCGGGTCGCTGGTCTCGACTGGCTCAACAACCGTCGGTAACGGTCTGACCGTTTCGGCGGGCGGGGCCAACATCACCGGCAATTCGAACGTCACCGGCGATCTGGCCGTGACAGGCGCGCTGAGCGCTGGCGCGACGACGGTCTCGTCGCTGGTCAACACCGGCACTTCGGATATGCAGGGCGCGATTTTCAATTCGACCGGCCCGGCCGTCGTCATCAACGATAATCTGCGGGTGAACGGCAATCTCAACATGACCAACGGCAACATCAACAACGTCAACCAGATCACGGCGACGACCGGCAACATCACCACGGTCAACTCGACGTCGATCAACAATGCCGGGCTGACGACCACCAACACGCTGGCTGTCACCAGCAACGCTACCGTTGGCGGCACGCTCGGTGTGACGGGGCTGGCCTCTCTTAACGGCGGCGCCAATGTTGCAAATGGGCTGGGCGTCACCGGCGGCACGACCACGGATACGCTGGCGGTCACGACAACCTCGACATTCGGCGGGCTCGCGACGTTTAACGGCAACATTCAAAACAACGGCACGATTGCGTCGACCGGCAACATCACGTCACTGGCGACGGTGCAAGGCTCGACGCTGGTCTCGACGGGCTCAACAATCGTCGGCAACGGTCTGACCGTTTCGGCGGGCGGGGCCAACATCACCGGCAATTCAACGATCACGGGAAGTCTGAACGTGACCGGCAATCAGCAGATTGGCGGCGATCTCGATATGACCAATGGCAACATCAACAACGTCAACATTATCACCGCGACAACGGGCAATATCGCGACCGTCAATTCGACCACCGTCAATGCCGCGACGGGCAATATCACAACCGTGAATTCGGCAACGGTCAACGCGGCGACGGTGAACGCCCTTACGGCCAACGCCGTCACGGTCAATGCGCTCACGACCAACACCAACGCGCTCAATGTCGGCCCCGGCGGCGTGACGGTGGCGGCGGGAGCGCCGGTCAACATGGGCGGCAACCGCGTGCAGAACGTCGCGGGTCCGGTGGCTGGCACCGATGCGGCCAACAAAGACTACGTCGATGCGGGTGATGCCGCACTGACCAGCCGCGTCAATGAAGCCTTCAAGCAGATCGATGAGAATACCGAAGGCATCGCCGTCGCGATTGCCATGGGCGGCATTGCGATCCCGGACGGTAAAAACTTTGCGCTCGGCGCGAATGTCGGTTTCTATGACGACAAGCAGGCGTTCGCTGCCCAGGCCGCGATCCGCATCACGGATACGCTGACGTTCAACGGCGGCGTCGGGGTTGGCACGGACAGCAACAAGGTCGGCGGCCGGGCCGGCTTCGTCGCCGCGTGGTGAGACGCGGCCGTCAGGCACGGCGCGCTGGGTAACGCCAGCGCTTGGATATGCCAGCGCTGGGTGCCTTCAGCTGTTGGTGTCGCCAGCGCTGAGTGACAGGCGGCGAGACTTGGCCTAATCTCTTGAGATGCTACGCGGGCGGGTCGATGATCCGCCCGTAGGCGTTTTGGGGGGCATCCGACGTGAGCCGACGCGCCACTGGCCGAATGCCTGCCCTGATCCTGCGGGTTGCCGCGTTGATGCTGGCGTGCAGTGTGCCATCGGGTTCGCCGCTTGCTGGCGGACCCTCGCTGCCACCAACCGCTCAGCCGGGTCCAGCTGCGGCGTCGCCAGTGACCGTCGATGCCTCGCGCCCGGCTGTGCCGCCGCCCGAAGTGCTGCTGTTGATGGTGCGCAATGCGCTGGCGGCCCTGAACCACGCCAACCTGACGGGCAATTACACGGTGCTGCATGGCCTCGGCTCGCCGTCGCTGCAGGCGCAGAATTCGGCGGCTCAACTCGGCATCGTGTTTACGGCGCTGCGCACCCAGGGCGTCGATCTGGCGCCAACGCTGGTGCTGACGCCGCAGCTATCCGAGACGCCGGCGCTGTCGGCCGATGGCGTCTTGCGGCTTGCCGGGTTGTTCCCGACCCGGCCGCTGCAGATCGCCTTCATCATTTTGTATCGTTCGGTGAACGCGCGCTGGACAATCGACGGCTTGTCGGTGACAGCGGGGCCGCCTGGCACAGCGCCGCCCAATACAGCGGAGCCCAATGCAGCGACGCCACCGGCAGCGACGCCGCAAGCGCGGATACCGGAGCAAGGCTCACCGGAGCAAGGTTTAAAGAAAAAATAGCGCAGGCCGCGCACGGCCGGTTAGCGCAAGCGTCGACGGACTGTGCGAGCGATCCACCAGATGGCGAGAAACGGCGCGGCGATGGTCAGCACAATGGCGTCAGACAGCAGGGTGACTGAGCGTTTGGCGGCACGCACGGCAAAAGCATCCTTCGTGGATTGCGGCAGGAACAGCGGCCCGTGCCGATCGGTTGCGTGCCGTTCGGTTGCGTGCCGATCGCTTGACGGCTCACTGTCCGCTTCGGCTGCCCGCGGCACGGGCTGCTGTGAAACGTCAGCCTTGGCGTTGGGTTCCCGCGCGCCGTCAGCCTGAACACCATGGGCTTGCCGTTCAGCTGCAAGAGTTTTAGGCATCGGCTTTGCGGTCATCGCCGCGTCGTCAGGTCCAACTGCCAATCCCGGGAATGTTGGAGCGCGCCGGGCGCCGCGTCCGTTGGTGATAGGCGAGCCGTCGGGTGTCAGCATGCGTATCGAAGACTCCGCAGGGGTGCGCGCGTCCGGCAACCCGTGTTCATTAGCAATAGACCCGGAAAATCTGGCGATCCTAAGACTGGGCTTGCGACTGGATCGAAGACTGTTTTCACGGGGAGCGTGCACGCTGCATCATCCTTTGAGCTTTCGCACGGCCACCGCGCCGCGACGACGTCAAGGGTAGCGCTATTCCAGCGCACGCGACGAACTAACGCTGCGCTCTATCCACAGTTTCCTTTGGTGCCTTGGCTGATTTCGCGCACGCGCTCCAGCGTTCAGCTGTTCAGGCGCTCCAGCGTTCAGCCGTCAACCGGCCATTTCCAGGAAGGCATGGGCGTCCTCGGCCCGCTCGAAGATGTGGGGAGCCAAGCCGCGCTTATCGAGCGCCTCCTGCATCTTCAACCGCATGAACGCGCTGGTCGTGTAGCGCGCGGTCGTCAGGTAGTGGTTTTCGACCATGTAGGCGATCATCTCGGCATAGTCGTCGTAGAGATCGTCGGCGATGCGGCAGCCGTCGTGATTGACGACTGAATTAACGCGCCGTCCAGCCGCGATGCGGGCCGCAACCAGGATGTTGCGCAAATCGTCGATGTCGCTCTTTTTGCGGACATTCCAGCCTTCGAGATTGGCGAACAGAATGTTGCGGTCGGCGTCGTAGGTGATGCGCTCGGGCAGTTTGAGGTTTTGCAGCTCGGCCAGCAGGTCCATATGGTCGTCGATAAAGATGCGGCGATCCATCGGCATCGGCTTGTTGATGATCGGCTTGAAATCCATCTGGGCCAGGATGTGCTTGTCGATGTCGATACCCGGCGCCACCTCGGTCAGCTCCAGACCGTCCGGCGTCAGCTCGAACACGCAGCGCTCAGTGACGTAGATGACCGGCTGTGATTTCGAACTCGCGAATTTGCCGCTGAAGGTGATCTGCTCGACGTTTTTGACGAATTTTCGGGCCCGGCCTTCCTGCACGATGCGCAGCTTGCCGTACGCCAGTTCGACCTTCAGCCCGCCAACTGTAAACGTGCCGGCAAAGACCACCGCGCGGGCGTTCTGCGAAATATCAATAAACCCGCCGCAGCCGTTCAGCCGGCCGCCAAACTTGCTGGTGTTGACGTTGCCGTGCTCGTCGCACTCGGCCATGCCGAGGCAGGTCAGATCCAAGCCGCGGCCATGATAGAAATCAAACATCTGGTTCTGGTCGATGATCGAGTGGGCATTGGCTGAGGCGCCGAAGCTCGAGCCGCCGGCCAGCACGCCGCCGATCGCGCCGGCTTCCGTGGTCATGACGATCAGCGGCGTGACCTTTTCTTCGTTTGCAACAGCCGCGACGCCGTCGGGCGCGCCGACGCCGAGATTGATGACGCCGTTCAACGGCAACTCGAATGCCGCCCGCCGGGCGATGATCTTGCGCTCGTCGAGCTCCATCTTGGCCATCGCGTCGACCGGCACGCGGACTTCGCCCGACAGCGAGGCGTCATACATCACGCCGTAGTTCATGCGGTGCATGACCGGATCTTGGGCAACGACAACGCAGTCGACCAGAATGCCTGGAACTTTGACATCCTTTGGCTTGATCGAGCCCTGCTCAACGATACGCTCGACCTGCGCGATCACCACGCCGCCGTTGTTGTGGGCGGCCATGGCCTGCGCCAGCACGTCGAGCGTCAGGCATTCTTTTTCCATGCTGAGATTGCCGGACGGGTCGGCGCTGGTCGCGCGGATCAGCGCCACGTCAATCTTGGTGGCTTTGTAGAACAGCCATTCCTCGCCTTCGACCTCAACCAGCTTGACGATGTCGTCTTTGGTCAGCTCGTTGACCTTGCCGCCGCCGAGCCGCGGGTCGACGTAGGTATGCAGGCCGACTTTGGTGAACAGGCCCGGCGAGCCCGACGCGCAGGTGCGGTACAATTTCGATATGACGCCTTGCGGCAGGTTGTAGCCTTGAATTTTGTTTTCTTGCGCGGCCTGCGCGACTTTTGGCATGCGGCCGAAGTTGGCGGCGATGACGCGGCTCAGTAGCCCTTCGTGATGCAGCCGGCCGGTGCCGAGGCCTTTGCTGTCGCCAGCACCCGCGCACATGATCAGCGTCAGGCCCTTGGGCTGCTGGGTTTCGACAAAGCGCTTTTCGAGGGCTGCGTGCAGCACTTCGGGAATGCAGCTTTGCACGAACCCAGTGGTGCACAGGACGTCATTCTCGCTGATGAGCGCGATCGCTTCATCGGCCGAAATGACCTTGTTCTTCATCATGGTGGCTGCGTTTCCCCAAGGCGTCTCCACTCTCATTCGGAGCTGGCGCGAAGACGCGCTGACGCCGGGCGGGTGGGTTTCGCGGTTGGCCAACAGCGTAGTGGCGCTCGAGCGCATCCGCAATCCAGCCAACAGGTGGGAGAAAGCCTACCCAATCCGGTATGTGCGCACTCAATGGCCTTGTTTTCAGCGATTGCTGCAGTGCGATTACGTGTCGGATTTATTTTTTGAAATCGCTCAGGCTGAGCAACGGATGGAAGTCAATGCCGGCCGCCGCAAAGGCTTCCGCCGCGCCATCCTGCCGGTCAACGACGGTGATGACGCGGACG
>JANMOL010000256.1:0-2519 GCA_031369245.1 Hyphomicrobium sp.
ATCGATTTGAAGCGCGAAGGCCCCGAGCCCGGTAAATGGCTCGCCCCGCGCCTCGTCGCTGCCATGACCGAGACGATGCAAAAAGGCCAGCAATCGCTGCTGTTTTTGAACCGCCGCGGCTACGCGCCCTTGACGCTGTGCCGGTCGTGCGGCCATCGCATCGAATGCCCGCAATGCACCGCTTGGCTGGTCGAGCACCGTTTTAAGAAACGCTTGAACTGCCACCACTGCGGGTTCTCGCTCAGCCTGCCTGAAAAATGCCCGAAGTGTGCAGCCATCGATAGCCTCGTCGCGTGCGGCCCCGGCATCGAGCGCGTTGCCGAAGAAGTCGCTGTCAGATTTCCCGACGCCCGCGTCGCCTTGCTGTCGTCAGACTTGATCCCGGGCCTGACCGAAATGCGCGCCATGATCCACGAGATCGAGCGCGGCGAGATCGACATCATCATCGGCACGCAAATCGTCGCCAAGGGCCACAACTTCCCAGACCTGGCGCTCGTCGGGGTCGTCGATGGCGATCTTGGGCTCGCCCACGGCGCCGACCCGCGCGCTGCCGAACGAACGTTCCAGCTGTTGCATCAGGTGACGGGCCGGGCAGGCCGCGTCCATACCGTCGGCCGCGGCCTCGTGCAAACGCATCTGCCCGAGCACCCGGTGATGGCAGCAATCGTCGCGGGTGATCGCGAGGCGTTCCTGAACTACGAGATCAAGACGCGGCAATCGGGCGGGCTGCCACCGTATGGACGGCTCGCTGCCATCATCATTTCAGCGCGCGATAAAACCTTGGCCGAGCGCACCGCGCGCGATGTCTCACGCTTGGCCCCTCAGTCTGAAAAAATTGCGGTTCTGGGTCCAGCTGAAGCGCCGATCACCATTGTGCGCGGCCGCTATCGCTGGCGCCTGCTCGTCAAAGCCCCGCGCGATGCCGATCTGCAAGGCTTCCTGCGGGCATGGGCCGCCAGCATCCCCAAACTCAAGGGCGACATCCGCATCACCCTCGATGTCGACCCTTATAGTTTTTTGTGAGCGCCGCCGCTCACCCGCTAGCCAAACCGCGCCATTGCCTCGAGCCGGCTCGACGGAAACAGCACGCCGGCGCGCAGACCCGCCTGATGGCGCACCTCGCAGTCGGCCGCAAACATTTCGGTTTCGATGATAATACGAATGACCTGTGGCAGCTCGACCGGCTTGGCAAACTCGAGCATCGCGCCCATCGCCGAAATATTCCGTACAATGCACGCGATCGGCGGTTGATCCCGAAAGCCGACCTTGGCCGCGATTGCCACCTCTTTGCGGGGCTGCGTGCGGCGTTCGTCCGGTTCAGTGCGCGAAGCAATCGGAAGGCTCATGGCGCTACGCTCCTCGGCTCAGGTCGGGTGCAGGCATGGGTCTACAGCAATGGCCATAACAGGCCGTGACACGGCGCGGGTGAACTTGAGATAGAATTGTGCGGTTTTGCTGGCAGTCTTGCTCAACGAACGCCGATGCCTCCCCGCTGCCTCCGGTATTCTACCAATTTACATACCGCCGATCACAGACTGAGGCATAGCCGATCCAAGCGTCACGCGCTAAGACGGTTGTCTGTTTGTCAACGGACTTAACGCAACGCTGAACGTCTCAGACGCCGCGCTGTCCTGAAATCATAAAAGCATCCCATGGCCCTTCGCATTGCCGTTCAAATGGACCCGATCGCCGCCATCGACATTCGCGGCGACAGCACCTTCGCCATTCTGCTCGAAGCGCAAAAGCGCGGGCATGATATTTTTTATTACACGCCGCAAAATCTGGCGTTGTTCGGCGACAAGCTGATGGCGCGCGGCTCAACGCTGTCGGTGCAAGACCAATCAGGCAATCACTACGCCCTGTCGCAGCCGCGCACCGAAGATCTCGCCACCCGCGATTGCGTGCTGCTGCGCCAGGATCCGCCGTTCGACATGGGCTACATCACCACCACGCACCTGCTGGAGCGCATTCACCCCAAGACGCTCGTCGTCAATGACCCAGCCCACGTCCGCAACGCGCCTGAAAAACTGTTCGTGCTCGATTTCCTCGATCTGATGCCGCCGACCCTCGTCACCCGGCAGCTCGACGACGTGATCGCCTTCCGCACCCAATACAAAGATATCATCATCAAACCGCTGTACGGCAACGGTGGATCGTCCGTGTTCCGCGTGCGCTCCGACGACACCAACCTCAACTCGCTGGTCGAGCTGTTCCAGAGTGTGTTCCGCGAGCCGTTCATGGTGCAGCAGTATCGGCCGGAGGTGCGTGGCGGCGACAAGCGCGTCATCCTGGTCGACGGCGAGGTGGCCGGCGCCATCAACCGCGTGCCGGCGGCCGATGAGACCCGCTCCAACCTGCACGTCGGCGGCACCGCCGCGCCCGTCGAGCTGACCGACCAAAGCTTGTTCCGGGCGGGCCGATCCGAACAGGCCGATCTTGAGATAGTCGGCTCCGCAGGCTGCGGCGCCGGCCGCCGCCAGCGCCATCGTGCCGGGCAGGTGAGGTGCATCGCCCAGCGC
>JANMOL010000268.1:0-5091 GCA_031369245.1 Hyphomicrobium sp.
GCGGCGTTTGGCTCGACCGCGGTGAACTCGAAAAACTCGCCGGTGTGATAGGCGGAGCCGCCACCGCGCCATCCGCGGCCGCATCGGCCTCCGATAACCGCGAAATCCCGCGCCAGCGCAGCTCGCGCTATGACGACGATGAGAGCGATGATGACGACCGGCGCTATGGAGGCGGCCAGCCGCAGCGCTCGCGGATGTCGCGCCTGATGGACTTTTTCGACTAAAACGCAGTGGCGCACTTTGCATTGAATGACTGATGCGTGCGCGCGGGTACAGCTGATGCGCTGTGCCGACGCCACTGCGAAAGCGTATCCGCACCATCTCACCACACGCACACCATGATTGAACGGGGGACTCCGGCGATGGACTTTCTGAGCGGCGTTGTCATGGGCAAGCCCCTTTGGATGTGGGCGCTATTCATGGCCATCGTGCTGACGCTGCTGGTGCTCGATCTCGGCGTCTTCCACCGCAAAATTCGCGAAATCAGCATCAAGGAAAGCCTCATGATGAGCGCTTTCTATATTGCGATCGGGCTGCTGTTTGGGGCCTGGGTTTGGTCCAGCCTGGGTGACCAGAGCGGCAAGGAATACATCACCGGATTTCTCGTCGAGAAGACGCTGGCGATGGACAACGTGTTCATCATCTCGCTGATCTTCACCTACTTCGCCGTGCCGCCCCAATATCAGCATCGCGTGCTGTTCTGGGGGATTCTCGGCGTCATCGTGCTGCGCGCCATCATGATCGGCCTTGGTGCCGCACTGGTCGCCGAATTCAGCTGGGTGCTCTATGTCTTTGCAGCATTCCTGGTCGCGACCGGCATCAAGATGCTTGTCGTCGGCGATAAAGTCCCCGATATCGAAAGCAACCCCTTGCTAAAATGGATGCGCCGGACGATGCGCATCACGCCGCAGCTGCATCTGGAAAAGTTTTTCGTCAAACAGCCAGACCCGGCGACGGGAGCGCTCGTGACCTGGGCCACACCGCTCTTCGTTGCTCTGATTCTGATTGAAATCGCTGACCTGATCTTCGCCGTCGACAGCGTGCCGGCAATCTTCGCGATCACCACCGACCCGTTCATCGTCTACACTTCGAACATTTTCGCAATTCTGGGTTTGCGCGCGCTGTATTTCGCGCTGGCTGCCGTCATCGACCGCTTCAAGTATCTGAAGCAGGCACTCGCCCTGGTGCTGATCTTTATCGGCTCGAAGGTGTTCGTTGC
The DNA here is from genome assembly GCA_031369245.1 of Hyphomicrobium sp. GTDB lineage: Bacteria > Pseudomonadota > Alphaproteobacteria > Rhizobiales > Hyphomicrobiaceae > Hyphomicrobium_B. Next base: position 1,220 of record JANMOL010000268.1, read on the forward strand.
CGGGATCATGGGCTGGGAAAAATTTCCAGCCAGCATCTCGCTCAGTGTCACCCTGGCCATCATCGCGGGCGGCGTGATCTACTCACTCTATCGCACCCGCCCGCCACTGCCCATCAAGGCATGAAGCACGGCAAAAAAAACGGGAGGAGTTTTCACTCCTCCCGCTAAGGGTAACGTGCAGGCGTGACGGTGGAAGTGCGGGATTAATGCCGTTAGTTGCGCGGCTTGGCGTAGGCGACGCGATCGATCGCTTGGACCGTCATGCCAGCCGCACCCGTTTCGCACGACAGCACCAGTGATGGGCCCCATTCGGTATCAACGCGCGACGACGTGCCAGCCCCGATGGCCGTGCTGATACGCGTCGCGTTGTTGGCCACTCCCGGCTCTTCTTTAAAATTGACTTCCGACAGCACCAGCGTGGCGTTGCAGGTACTGCCGTCAGCAGTGAAATAGCCGATGGCGCGCTTGGTGCCGAGCGTCATGTTGACGGCGCCGAGCGGCTTGACGCGCAATGATGTGGCATCAGCAGCCTTCACCGGGGCCGCGCCATGGGCAACAGCCAGGCCAGCGAACGCAAACGAGGTAATGAGTGACTTGAGAGATGTCATGGAAAAAACTCCATGGCTCGATGCGTTCAAACCCGCGCACAATTGTCTGGGCGTGACGTGCGAGCACTGAGAAATAGATACGCGCCGAGAGCGATTTCAAAAATAGACAATGCATCAATGCCGAATTGCGTATAGCGCAGCGCGAAACGGTCGCAGCCCAACGGGCGTGTCAATCCGATGGCCAATAAAAAAGGGAAGCAGCAAAGTGCTGCTTCCCTGTTTCACGTTCGAGACACTCGAAACGGTCTGTTAAGCGGCAGCACGTAACTGCGCCAGTTCCTCGGCGATTGTTGCTTCAGCAATCATCCGGGCCATCGCGACCTGCGACGCGCCGGAAAAGCGGGCGGCATGGGCGATGTCTTCAGGTGCTGGATACTGGGCATAGCGGCAGGCATCGCGCGGGGCGGCGGCGCGCTGCACGCCCTCAAACGAGAAGCCGGAAAACAGGGACAGAAGCGCGCCCGACTTGAGCGAAGACATGATCACATTCCTTTGGGTTTCGGATGCCGGAACGGTGCGTTCATTACGCACGCGGGCACCACACTCTGGAAAGAAGATAACCTACGGATATGACTAATAAAAGACCGCTGGCACGCAGACCTGCAATGCGCGCCGCGCAGCGCGCTCGCGTCGCAGGGCGGGACCGTTGGCCGTTAACGAGCGGTTCATGATTCGCACCAGCCGCCGGGTTTTCCCGCAACGCGGCGGCGCAGCCCAACGACAATCCCGCAGGCCGCCGCTATAAGCTCGCCTTCACCCCGTTTCCTCCAGCCAAAGACGAGCGCGATGACTTCAAGCCCCGCTTCCAAAATCACTTCTGAAATGATCGCGTCGCATGGTTTCAAGGGAGACGAATATCCCCGTCTCCTCGAAATACTCGGCCGCGAACCGCTGATCTGCGAACTCGGCATTTTCTCGGTCATGTGGAGCGAGCACTGCTCGTACAAATCATCGCGCGTCTGGTTGAAGACGCTGCCGACCACAGGCCCGCACGTTATACAAGGCCCGGGCGAGAACGCCGGCATCGTCGATATCGGCGACGGCGATTGCGTGGTCTTCAAAATGGAATCGCATAACCACCCCTCCTACATCGAACCGTTTCAAGGTGCGGCCACCGGCGTCGGCGGCATCATGCGTGACGTTTTCACAATGGGCGCGCGCCCGGTCGCCAACATGAATGCGCTGCGCTTTGGCGCGCCCAATCACCCCAAGACCCGCCACCTCGTCAACGGCGTCGTGGCCGGGATCGCGCACTACGGCAACTGCACGGGCGTGCCGACGATTGGCGGCGAAACCAATTTCGACGCTGGCTACAACAACAACATCCTGGTCAACGCCATGTGCGTCGGCTTGGCACGCACCGACAAGATTTTCTACTCCGCCGCAAAAGGTGTCGGCCTGCCGGTGGTCTACGTCGGCTCGAAAACCGGCCGCGACGGCATCCACGGCGCGACCATGGCGTCGGCTGAATTCGACGACAAGAGCGAAGAGAAGCGGCCGACCGTGCAAGTCGGCGATCCGTTCACCGAAAAGCTGCTGATCGAAGCCTGCCTTGAATTGATGGCAACCGACTGCATCATCGCCATTCAGGATATGGGGGCGGCCGGGCTCACCTCGTCGACCTCGGAAATGGCTGACAAGGGCGGCGTCGGCATCGAACTCAATCTCGATCTCGTGCCGCAGCGCGAAGCCAATATGACGGCCTACGAAATGATGCTGTCGGAAAGCCAAGAACGCATGTTGATGATGCTGAAGCCCGGCCGCGAAGCCCAAGCGCAGGCGATCATCCAGAAGTGGGGTCTCGATTTTGCCGTCATCGGCATCACCACGGACACCGGCCGCATGGTCATCACCCACAAGGGCCACGTCGAAGCGGATCTGCCAGTCGACAAACTCGCCAACTCCGCGCCGATGTACCAGCGGCCATGGGTTGAACCCAAAAAGCCGGGGATGATTTTACCGGAGTGGGTGCCAGGACCCAAGCATGGGCCGCATCCTCTTCTCGGCACGCTGAAGGAAATGATGGGCGGCCACCACCTCGCCTCGCGCCGCTGGATCTGGGAGCAGTACGATCACATGGTCATGGGCGACACGATCGGCCGCCCCGGCGGCGATGCCGGCGTCATCCGCGTACACGGCACGCAAAAAGGCATCGCCATCGCCTGCGATGTGACACCACGCTACGTGCTGGCTGATCCGGAGATGGGCACCAAGCAGGCGGTGGTCGAGACTTGGCGCAATCTGACGGCGGTCGGCGCCGATCCGCTGGCCATCACCGACAACATGAATTTCGCCAACCCCGAGCGGCCCGAAATCATGGGCCAGTTTGTGGCCAGCGTGCGCGGCATGAGTGAAGCCTGCAGCGCGCTCGACTATCCAGTCGTCTCGGGCAACGTCTCGCTTTACAACGAAACCAACGGTGTTGGCATTCCGCCGACGCCCGCGATCGGCGGCGTCGGGCTGGTGCCCGATTGGACCAAGACCGCCGACATTCGCCTGAAAGGCGACGGCCATATGCTCGTCGTCATCGGGCGCGAAGACGGCCACCTCGGGCAATCCATTTATCAGCAGCACGTCACCGGCACGTTTGACGGCGCGCCGCCGCCGGTCACGCTGGAAGATGAAATCAAAGCCGGCCGCCTGATCCGCGCGCTCATCCGCTCTGGCATCGCACTCAGCGTGCACGATTGCGCCGACGGCGGGCTGCTGGTCGCGATCGCCGAAATGGCGTTGGCGGGCGGCGCGCACGGCGGCTCACGCGATGCGACTGGCGTTGGCGTCGAGCTTTATCCCTATGAAGGCAAGCTGCCCGCGCACGCCATCTGGTTTGGCGAAGACCAGGGCCGCTACGTCGTCGAAGTCACGCCCGCCAAAGCCGAAGAAGTTCTAGAGCGGGCAAGGCTGCTCGAATTGCACGCGCGCATTGTTGGCCGCACGCTAGCCCCGGCCGATGCCAACGGTGACAGTTTATCTTTGAAGGGCGAGACGGCGCTGCCGCTTGCCGAGTTGCGGGCCGCGCACGAGGGCTGGATGAAGGGGCTGATGGGGTGAGGCAGGAATTTCGATTTTGAATCTCTACTAGTCGACGAGGCGACCGATATGAGCGAGGCAGATAACGTTTATAGGTCCATACTTAGGGCCCGAGTCAATGGCGCCCTTACTATGGCCCGCGCGGCCGGAGGCATAACGCACAATGGAATGAAAGGACGGGTCCGCGAGATTCTCATCAGAGAGCTTTTTCGCCCGCTCTTGCCAGCAGACATC
>JANMOL010000279.1:0-2063 GCA_031369245.1 Hyphomicrobium sp.
GTCCTTCGTGACGAGCGGAGCGCCTGTGCCCGTTTCGCCCTTCTTAGGATCAGCGTTCACTGACTTCCAGAGTTCCTTGCCGGTCTTCGCGTCGAGAGCGACGAGCGATGTATCGGCCTGGTGAAGGAAGATCTTGCCTTCAGCGTACTGCACGCCACGGTTGACCGTGTCACAGCACATAACCGGGATAACCGACGGATCCTGCTTTGGCTCATACTTCCAGATGATCTTGTTCTCATCCTTCAGGTTGAGCGCGAACACGATGTTTGGGAACGCCGAGTGGAGATACATCGTATCGCCAACAACGAGCGGGCCGCCTTCGTGACCGCGGAGAACGCCGGTCGAGAACGTCCAGGCAACCTTCAGGCTGCCGACGTTTGCCGTCGTGATCTGGTCAAGCTTCGAATACCGCGTCCCTGCGTAGTCACCGGACTGGATAGCCCAGTTAGCCGGATCGCTCGACAACTTCTGCACGTCCGCGTTCGCCAAAACCGGCGACGAGAACGCTGCTGTTGCGAGCAAACCGCATGCGATTGCACTTTTGCGCATCGCGCTTCCTCCATTTTGAGATAAGTCTTGCCACGCTTGCAAGTGACCCCAAAACCGACCTTCAACCGCGCCTTCGAAATTCGGGTTCGCGGGATTATTTCCCGTCTTACCCGCCCAGCTTAGCTTGACCTTCACACTTCCGTGTTTGGCCCGGTAGGCTCCGTGATCGGCGGCATAAATGCATTTTTTTTCCGCCATAGCAACACGATCTAGGCCTTACGTTCTACTCCAGCAAATTAGGACAACGCCGCTGACCCAAATATGCTCACGATTCACGGGCATATTTTGCGTTGCAGCATAAATGCTGCATCGCACGTAAAGTTGCGTCAGCCGGTCGCATTAGATGGCTTCGATCACGACCTGATCGCGGGTTCGTGATCGGTTGCGATCGTGTCGGGACGCGATACTTTAGGAGGTGACAGCGAATCTAGCGCTGAGACGGGCGTATGACGCCTTCGACCAACAGTGATTGAGGCGCGCAATGGCACGGGCAGACGCGGGCGGTGTAACGCGGCAAGAGTTTTTGAGAACCGCTGCCGCCAGCGCACTCCTGCCATTTCTGCCCACCGTTTCACGCGCGCGAGCGGCCGCCATTGGCGTCACGGAAGTCGCGCCCGGTATCTTCGTCCACCAAGGCATCCACGCGCTGGTAAGTCCTGAAAACGCTGGTGATATTGCCAACGCAAGCTTCATCATTGGGGCCGAGTTCGTGGCCGTGATCGACACTGGCGGGTCGGCCAAAGTGGGGGCCGCGCTGGCCGAAGCGATCGCCGCCGTCACGCCAAAACCGGTCCGAACCGTGATCAACACCCACATGCACCCTGATCATGTGTTCGGGAATGCCGCGTTTGAGGCTGGAAAGCCGGAGTTCGTCGCGCATACCAAGATGGCGCGCGGTCTCGCCAATCGCGCCGAGCGCTATCTGAAGCGCAATCGCGAAATGATCGGCGACGCAGCCTTCGAAGGCACGAAGGCGATCCTGCCAACCAAGGCCGTTCAAGAGCCATTGGAGTTCGATCTCGGCGGCCGCGTTCTGACGTTGACCGCCCGGCCGACCGCCCACACCGACAACGACCTGACCATTTTCGATAGCGCGACTGGGACACTATTTGCCGGCGACTTGGTTTTTTCCGGTCACATCCCGACGCTCGACGGCTCGATCCTCGGTTGGCTCAAACTCATCGACGGTCTTGAAAAAGAACCCGCGAACCGCGTGGTGCCGGGTCACGGCCCGCCGTCGATGGCGTGGCCCGATGCGCTCGCTCCCATGAAGCGCTATTGGACAGCCGTCGCAACTGACGTGCGCGCCATGATTCAAGACGGCAAGACATTATCGCAGGCGGCAGCGACGGCGGGACAATCTGAAAAAGAGTCTTGGAAGCTGTTTGACGAACATCATGTCCGCAACGTCACCGGCGCCTTCGCAGAACTTGAGTGGGAATGATGCGGCGGCAGCCGCGCAAAAAAAACAGGCTGCCGGAGGGCCGCCTGTTTTTCGTAATAAAGCATCGGCG
>JANMOL010000281.1:0-2459 GCA_031369245.1 Hyphomicrobium sp.
CGCGCGCGAAGCCCTGGCCGCCAGCAAGGTCGATTACATTTTCGACGATGGCATCTCGCTGGCGTTCTGGCTCAATGGCACGCTGTCACGGCAATGCTGTGAAATGAAGGGCGGGCCGTTTCTCGAGCCGAAGTTCTTCGGTGACGGCATCGCCATCGCGGTCCCGAAGTCCGATCCTGAAATCAAGGCGCTGCTCAACGATGCCATCAAGCGGGTGCGCGCCTCGGGTCGGTTCGAAGAACTGGTCCAGCGGTACTTTCCGGTACGCATTTACTGACGTTGCGTTTTGAGGATGGGATTGCGGCGTGAACGCCGCTATAGGCAATGATGTGAGCAAGCCATGGCTAACCGCGCGATTTGATCGCTACTGCTTTCAACGCTCCTTTTGGCTCGGGGCGTATGGCGTGCTTGCCATCCTCGCGTTTGCACCACCCGCTGGCGTGAACTTCGTCAGTGATGCATCGGCAAAAGCCAAACCGCACAAGAACAAACCGGCCAAGCGCAGTGCTGCCCGCAAAGTGGCGCCAAAGACCAAGGTTGCAATAACATCGCCAGCAGCGCTGCCTGTGCCAGCGGCAATCGCACAACCGCAACCAGCGCCCCATCCACTCAAAGTTCTCAGCCGCGACGAAATCTTAGCGTCCGATGCCGGGCGGCTGGCGCGCATCGGCCGCCATATCATTGCCGGCTATCACGACTTCAGCGCGATCAAGACGCTGGTCGAAAAGCAGGCCGTCACCGGCATCTTCATCACCGACCACAACGTCCGCGGCCGCACCGTTGCCGAAATCAAATCGAGCATCGATCAGCTGCAGGCCATACGCGCCAGTCAGGATCTGCCGCCGCTCGTCATTGCGGCCGACCAGGAGGGCGGACAAGTGTCTCGCCTCTCGCCGCCGCTCAAGCGCCAAACCTCGCTGGCGCGCGTTCTCGCCAAATTCGACAGCGACGAGGCCCGCCGCAAAGCCGTCGAAGACTACGCCGAAATACAAGCCCAAGAACTCAATCGCATCGGCGTGACGCTCAATTTCGGGCCCGTCGTCGATCTCAATCTTGCGCTCGACAATCGCCGCGACGGCGAAACCCATTTGCGGTTGCGCGCCATCGCAGCCGATCCCTATCTCGTCGCCAAGGTGGCGGGCTGGTATTGCGACACGCTGGCAAAATCGGCCATCATGTGCACGCTCAAGCACTTTCCCGGTCTCGGGCGCGTGGCGCGCGACACCCACATCGCAACTGGTGAGATTTCTGCCAGCGAAGGCCTGCTTGAGCTCAACGATTGGGTGCCGTTCCGCCGCATCATGCACAAACCCAATGTCGCGACCATGCTGGGTCATGTCCGCATTGGAGTGATCGATCAGTCAACCCCCGCCTCGTATTCCAAGCCGGTTATTTCTGGTCTCATCCGCAGCCGCTGGGACTACACCGGCCTGCTCGTCACCGACGACTTCAGCATGGGCGCCATAACCGGCAGTTCCGACGGCATCGGCGGCGCGGCGATCAAAGCACTCAACGCCGGCGCAGATTTTTTGCTCGTATCGTTCAGCGAGCAACACTACGACACGATGCTGAGTGCCCTGCTCGAAGCTGACGCCGATGGCACCTTGGATCAATCAGCCTTGGCGGCAACGATCACACGCAGTCAGGCACGCCGCACGCTCGTGCCGGGCAACGCCCCCTAACTCAATCGCCGCGGCTGTAAACCGCGCCTGACTTCTGCCCTACATGGCGCAGCGCGCGAAACGCCGCGTTGGCATTCTTCGCCATCGCTTCGACATAGGCTTTCACTTCCAGCGGCAGCTCGACATTGGCGTAGCGGTCGGGATGGTAGAGCTTGGTCACGCGATGGTAGGCGTCGCGGATCTCGTCGAACCCTGCGGTCTTTGCAACGCCGAGGATGGCATGGGGATCGAACGTACGCGCGTCGGGCACCCGCAGCGCCATCGCCTGCGAACGGCCCGGGCTCAAAACCTTCAAGCCTTTGATGTCGGGCTTGGGCACAAAGGTGCCTTCGCCGTTGAACTCGTCGACGTACAAAAATGCTTCGTCGCCATCGAGCAGTTTGTGAACGCCCTTGCCAGCGGCGAGCACGGCGCGGCCCGCGACCACGCTGCCATCGGCGCGCACAATTTCAACGGCGACGAGGGTTTCGGCTCGGTTATCGACGCGGTTGCGCTCGAACATGGTCGGTCCTGCGAGGGGTCAGCGGCGGAGGCAGCCTTTATCACCCACGACCTGACAACGTTTTGTTAACGCACTGGCAAATTGACCAGGCGCCAGCGTCACGCTTGTCCTTTGCGCCAGGCATCATAGCGCCGCAGCCCCCGGCTGAGCCGCGGCCGCGCGAGCAGGAACGCGCCATACAGCCGATCGAGGGCCGCCACCGCGCGCGGACTATTCTGAATTTTTTTCGCGAAGCGCAGACGCGGCGACGCGCCCCACATCTCGAGAAACGCCGC
>JANMOL010000287.1:0-5806 GCA_031369245.1 Hyphomicrobium sp.
GTTTGTGCAACAAGTCGCTCAAGAGCTGAGCTGCGGCGCACGTCATCGATCGTCGTGCAGAGGCCGGGCGCGGAACCGCCCGGCTTTTTTGCGACGATGAAAACAGCCGCGGGATGAGCGACAGCACGATCGAGAGTATGATCGAGAGTATGTTCGACGTCGTGACCGGACAATAGAATTTGAAATCGCCGTTCGGGCTTTGGCAGGCGAAGCCGCCGGGCAGCAGAGTCAGTGGCGGCTGGCCGTCCATGCCTTGATCGCGCGCCGGCGCTCGCTGTGCCCCGGCGCTTTGACGGCCACGTCGCTTTGATGGCCTCAGCGCTTGTTGCTGCTCGCGGCGTCGCGCTGCCATTGGACGTAGGCCACCGCCACAATAGCCGTCAGGATGATCGTGCCGAGGATGTCCGAGCGCCGGATAAACGACAGCCACAAGTCGAAGCCCTGGGTGAATCCGCTGCGCGCTGTCAGGACATTGTTGAGCCCGAGGATCAGCAGCGATGCCAGTGCGGTCAGGCCGGTGACGACCGCCACTTCGACCGCCCGTTTGGTCATGCGCGGGACCGAGATCATGTTGCGTCCGATCGCGATTTGAGTCCGGTCTGACATCGGTATGCTCCTTGACGTCTTTCGTTCGAATTAAACTCCCTTGTATCAGATTCGGAGCCGAAAGCGTTGGATTGGCGGGGCCGCGCGGCTGCATCCGTTATGCCGGTGGCGAGCAGTAAGCCATCGCCCACGCCAATGCGATCATTCGCGACTGGCGCGTTTGCGCGTCACGCGGCGGGTTGCAAGCGCGAGCCAGCGCCGGCAGCTCGGCAGCGAGAGATCGCACGAGACAGCAATCTTGGGGCGCGCGGCGCGCTTCACGGCCTTGGCCTTTTCAATGTCCGCTGCGTCCGGCGCAAGACCGGCGATGGACGCCGCATCGGTTTCGATATCGCGGGCCGCGCGCGCGATCAGGTCGCTCGCCGTCATCTTCGCCATAAACGCATTGGCGCCAATGACGGTTGCGCCCAGCAGCGTCGCGACGGGCGTCTCAGGCTTGGCGTTGAGGATGCGCGCCGCGCCGCCGGGGCCGACCAAAAACGCCAGCCGCAAATTCGCGAACGTCGCCTTGGCGCCTTGCGCGACCAGATAGGCGGCGTTGGCCTCGGTATAGATTTTGGCCGCACGGCGCGCAAATGTGAGATCGGTTCTGAGGCCCAGGACTTCATGCGGCTTGAGGTTGGCCATCTCGCTGGCGAACGATGTGCGCGCGATCTGCAACCAGGTTGAGGCGATGAATTGATACGGGCCGACGGCCGTCGAGCGCGGGTTTTTAGCGTTCAACCGCCCGCCCGATTCCGCCATCATCAAACGATCGAGAAAAATATCGAGCGTCATGGCGGGCGGCGCATCGCTCGCGGCCTCGGCGGCACGCGCTGGCTCGACGGCCCGGACAGGCACGTCGGCCCGGGCAGGCTCCACGGCCCGGACAGGCACTGGCCCGGCCAGCGCCAGCACGACAAAAAGCAGACAGGCACGAATAGAAATCACCAGATCGCCCGCTCCCCTTCAAGCCAATGTGCCGAAGTCTAGCGGACAATCCGCGGCCTGCATAATACCGGACGTACTTATGGTTTTGGGCCGCCGCGCGCCGGGTTGGCAAATTGGCGATTGCCTGGAATGACAGCAGCAATGCCATAGTTTCCGACAGTCCGCGCGCTAAACTCTGCAGGATCGGCACGTATTGAAGTGGCATTGACCGAAGCGCAGGTCTGGTTGTTCAGACCGCAACGCCCATTGGAGGCGGACCCATGCTGAAGACCATTGCTTTCGTCGTACTTGGCGTTGTCGCGGCGTTTGCCGTCACCATCGCCCTGCAGCCCTCGGCGTTTCGTGTTGTCCGCACAGGTAAGATCAATGCGCGGCCAGCGCAGGTGTTTGCCCAGGTCAATAATTTTCATAAATGGCAGGCGTGGTCGCCCTGGGCCAAACTGGATCCCAAGGCCGTCACCACGTTTGAGGGGCCAGAGTCGGGCAAGGGCGCGGCCATGAGCTGGGTTGGCAACAAGGACGTCGGCGAAGGCAAGATGACGATCGTCGAGAGTACGCCCAACGACCGCATTACTTTCCAGCTCGACTTTGCCAAGCCGATGCAGGCGACCAATACAACCGTGTTTGCGTTCAAGCCGGACGGCGACGGCACGCTCGTGACGTGGGACATGTCGGGCAACAACAATTTCGTTGGCCGCGTGATTTGTTCGTTTGTGAATATGGACACGATGGTCGGCGGCATGTTCGAGACCGGGCTGGCAAATCTCAACACGGTTGTTGCGCAGCCCGGGAAATCATAGCAGCTCTAGCCGGGCTGCCCGCAGCAGGCGATCAATGGGGCTTGATATGTCCCGCGCGATGCCGGCGTGCTAGGAACGTCGAGCGTCTACATCGGGCGCGAGCCGAACGGAGAGACTGATGAAGCCACTGATTTTAGCCGCTGTTGCGAGCGCTGCGATGCTCGCTTCGGCGGCCGGTCCTGCCGCTGCTGATTCGATTTATGATCTCGAGCACGCACGCGGCAACGCGCGGGCCGGCGGTCCGATCAGCGAATACGATGCCGATTTGCTCGAACGCTGGGGGGCGCTGAGCGGTACGCCCGAATGGCGCCACCGCGTTCCCCGGCCGTATTATTCGAATTCGTATTCCTACAATGATGACGCGCCCTACCGGCAGCGGCGCCGCGCTCATCACCGCCGCGTTTATCGCGACTAGATGGCTGGACGCCTGACGTCGCTGGCGCGCCAGCGCCGGACATTGCCCTGCACGTCAAGCCGGTGATCGGCGGTCAACGCATAGATCCGCGCGGCAATCGCCTGAGCGGGAGCGTCGATGGCTTGAGCACGGGCGGCGTCCGTTGTGCGCGCGATCAGGATGGCGACTTTGCACCATTCGGGTTCAGCGCACGCCAGGATGACGGCGTCGAGCCGGGCGTCGGCTTCGGTCGATACTTCAGGGCTTACCGGCTCAGCGTTCACCTGATGCTGTCCTTCATTTGCAGCGGATCAGCTCGAGCGCGCCGGAGCCGTCGGCCCAGGTCAGTGCGTCACCGGCGGCGGTGAGCGTGAAATCCTGCGCCTGGGTGTCGCCTTCAACCGAACATTCAGCCACGATTTTGAAAAGTGCCGCTTCGGGCGTGACGGATTTGAACACGCAATGGGCTTCATGCTGGTCGTAGCGATCCTTGGTGATTACCAGTGGCGCACCCTCGGCATCTTGCGCGATTTTGCATTGCGCCGCATCGGTGCCCCAGGTTCCGACGTAGGCTGGTTCTTCGGCGCGTGCCGCAGTGGCGGCGGCCGTGCACAGTGTAACAATCATGAGCGCGCGCTTTGGTGTCAGGATGCGTGTCGTCGTGGGCATGTCGTGCGCCTCTCTGCTGGCCGCCGGATGAGGGCTTTGTCTTAGCACGCCGTCCGCTGGCGTGCCATTGCCGGGGCGGCGTCACGGCCGCGCTGCAAGCGTTTGCGGGCGGCATGTGCTCGGCCTGCGTCGAAGTGTGGCGCGCTGCCAACCCCGTGCAGCCGTACTCGGAGCCGTAGACGCAGCCATACGCCCAGCCGTGCCTGCCGCCATACCCCGTGCACAAAGCGACGCAGGCCATGATGAGCGCCAGCGGTCATGATAACCTTGCTGCCTATGACGGACGCTGACGACATCACGGCCGACAGTGTTGTGCTGCCATCGGACTTTTCGGGTCTGGTGGCGGAGCGCTGGGCTGCCTCGACCGCGCAAGACCGAACGTTCTGGATCGCGCTGGCCATCGCCGCGCTGCTGCACAGCTCGTTCTTTCTCGGGCTCGGCCGGTCTCAACCGCGCCAGATGGGCGAAGCCGATGGCGCCGACGATGCGATCAGCGTGTCGGTGGTGACGGAAGCCGATCTTGCCAGCCGCTCGACGGTGCCGGTGACGCCGGAACCGCCGCCGGGCGCGTTGACGCCCGTTGCGCCAACGGCTCCACCGCTGAAGCCATCGGTGACGCCAACCCAGCCGGAGGCTCAAAGTAAAGCCGAGCCAGAGCCCGAGATCCCGCCGTTCAAAACCGAACCGCCGAAACTGGCGCCGTCGATCACCGCCGACGATGTGCCCAAAGAGCTGTTGTCGATTCCTGAGATAGGACCTGGGCCGGCTAAAAAAGACACCGCATCGGCCGCCGCGAAAACCGCTAAGCCGCAGCCGAAGCAATCCGCCAAGCTCGATCTGTCGCCGCCGCCGCGGCCGCCGGGATCAGTGAGCGGCGGCGGTGGACGCTCGGCCGGATTTGAACGCCCGCCCGGCATCACGCGCTCGGGCGCCAACAATGATTTCGCGCGCGGGGTTATTCGTGCCCTGCAACAAACCATGCCGCAGCTGCGCGAAACGCGGGGCCGCGTCACGGTGCGCATTATTTTGAACAACAATGGCAACGTCGTCGATGTGCAGGTGGTCCGCAGCTCGAGCCGTCTGGATATCGATCAGGCCGTGATGTTTGCCGCCAAGCAAACCAGCTATCCGTTTCCGCCACCCAACTCGAATGATGCCGACAAGACCTTTCTGGTGACGTACATTTACGAGTAACTGGCGGACTGGGCGACTGCGCCACATTTTAAAGATTTTGCACGGCGCGCATAAGTGCCTGACATTAACGCTGAATATTGTGGAGCGTGACGCTGGTTCGTGATGTATTTCTAGAATGCCGTTTTGGCTAACAATGCGCCGGTTCGTTTTGCGAGCCGGCGTTTTGCGTTGCGGATGGCCGAGGTCTCAGGTGCGCGTCGGCGGACACAGCTGCCGGCCCGCTTGAGGCCGCGATGCGATGGGCCGCGACGGCTGGGATGTTGCACTGATGCAGGCTTGGGTTTAGCACCGGCGCACGATTGGCGCTGGATAAGGACACTCAGACGATGGCGGACTTTACAGATACCCACGCGGTCATCGCGCAGCTCAAGCGCGAGAACGCCGAACTCTCGGGGCTGGCGCTCGCAACCGGCGTGATCCTGACGCAGCTGCTGCAGGCCAACTGCAAGCGCGAACTCAACCCGCAGGCGGCTGCCGGCCGCATCATGACGAGTGCGCGCGAGGCGATTGAAGGCTTCACGGCCGCGACCGATGTTGATCCGGCCATGAAAGCCCGGGCGCTGGCAGCGGTGCAGCAGTACGAGGATCAGATCCGGTCTGTGCTGGCAGTCTGAGCTGGCGCTGTAAGCCGTCATGGCGCCATCGCTTTGCAGGCGCGCGCGAAAAGCGTTTTCGGAATGCCACTGTCGCGCGACCATCCGGCCTCGCACTGCGCGCGGGTCGGATAAATAACGGACAGCGGCGCCGTCGAGGACGGACGCTCGAGGCGGGCATCGAACGGGGCAATGTTCGGCGTCTCAATCTGCTGACCACGCGACGGCGGGGCCAAACGCTTGCTGCCGCCGGGCGTGCCGGGATAGCCCGGCACGGTGCTGCGATAGGGATCGCCGGGCTGGCCCATGGGCGATGGCACATAGCGACCCTGGCTGTCGTATTGGGCGAGCGCGCCGCTCGCCATTGCGGCCGCGAGCAGCAGCGTGAGGGCTGCTGCGGCGGTGATGGGCAAAATCGATGTGCTGTGTGACGTTTGCAAAGCGAGCTCCGAGCGTTGCGGATGACCGGCGTGCGCGGGGCAGCTGGTGCTGATTGATATAGGCACGCGCGGCGCGGATGATAGGTGGGGCGGGGATGGTCGATGAGCGGGGGCTGAGGGGTAAGGGGCTTTGCCGTAAGGGGCTTGGGATGAGGTGGCGTTGCGGGTGAGGCGGCGTCG
>JANMOL010000294.1:0-4895 GCA_031369245.1 Hyphomicrobium sp.
TCCAGCGCTCGGAATATCTGCTCTCGCACGGCATGGTCGATATGGTCGTCCACCGCCACAAAATGCGCGAAACACTGGCGCGCCTGTGCGGCCTTCTGATGGACGGATTGCAAGCGGCCAAAGGCCGGGATACGCGCAAGGCCAACGGCAAGGCCTACACCAACGGTGCGTCCGTCGATGGCAAACTGATTGAGAACGCTGCGCGCGAAACCGGCGGCGTAATCGAGCCTGAATCGGTGCCCGCCAGCCAGCGGTTCGACGCGTCACGCGGCAAACGCGAGGGCGAGGCCGCTCCTGTGGCACCGGGCGTGAAGGACGCGCCGCGCAGCGCGTAACAACGACTGCGGATCTTCGCTCATCGCAACCCTCAATGTCGCAAACCCTCGCATGATCATCTCGACCAAACGGCCGACCAGTGATGCGCTCCTTGCCGAGATGATGCTGTTGCATCCCAAGCTGATCGATCTGTCGCTCGGGCGGGTCGAGCAGCTGCTGGCCAAGCTCGGCCATCCCGAACAACGGCTGCCGCCGGTCGTGCATATCGCGGGCACCAATGGCAAAGGCTCAGTGACGGCCTTTCTCAAGGCGTTTATTGAAGCGGCAGGCAAACGCGTCCACGTTTACACGTCGCCGCATCTGGTGCGGTTTCACGAGCGCATTTCGCTGGCGGGGCCTGATGGCAAATCGATTGCGATCGGCGAAGATGCCCTCGTCGACATGCTGATGCGCGTGCGCGCGGTCAATGACGGCGATGACATCACGCAGTTCGAGATCACGACGGCCGCAGCGTTCGTGGCATTTGCAGAAACGCCGGCCGACGTGCTGCTGCTCGAAGTCGGGCTTGGCGGGCGTCTTGATGCGACTAACGTGATCAAGCATCCAGCGCTGACGGTCATCACTCAGATTTCAATGGATCACGCTGAAAAGCTCGGGCCTACGCTCGTGAAAATCGCCAGCGAAAAAGCTGGCATCCTGAAGCGCGGCACGCCTGGCGTCGTGTCGTTGCAAGCCGATGATGTGCTGGCCGTCATTGAAGCCAGGGGCCGATCAGCCGGCGCGCCGCTGCTGGTGTGGGGCCGTGACTACGACGCCTATGAGCAAAGCGGCCGTCTGGTCGTGCAGCGCGACGACAGGCTGCTCGATTTGCCGCTGCCAGCGCTTGTTGGCCGCCATCAGATCACCAACGCCGGGACGGCGATCGCGGCGGCCCTGACGCTGTCGGAAAGATTGCCGGCGCTCGGGCTCGATGAAGCCGCGATTGAAACCGGATTGCGCTCCGTCGAGTGGCCGGCCCGGATGCAGCGCCTGACGAGCGGCCCGCTGCCCGCGCTGCTCGGGGCCAATGCCGAGTTGTGGCTCGACGGCGGGCATAATCCGGCGGCGGGTGAAACGCTGGCCGATACACTCGCCAGCTTTGAAGAAAAATCGCCCAAGCCGGTTTATCTGGTCGTTGGCATGATGGGCCAAAAGGATGCGCTCGGGTTTCTCGCGCCTTTTCGGGGCCTTGTGCGCGTCATCTACACCGTGCCGATCCCGGGTGCGCACGAAGCGCCCCACAGCCAGGAAAAACTCGCCGAGGTGGCCCGTAGCGCCGGGCTCAACGCCATTGAACGCGCCAGCGTGGTTCAGGCGCTGGAAACGATTTCGGCCATTCACGAGGGCGAAAAACGCGTGCTGATCTGCGGCTCGCTTTATCTGGCTGGCCACGTGCTCGGGCTGCAAGAAAGCGGCTTCAGCTGAGGCTGTTGGTTGAGCCGTGCCGCCCGGCAAGCGTGTCTCCATTGGACTAAGGAACGAGCCTTTTACGCTGGCCATCGGCTGGTCCCTGGCAGTATAATTCATACAAGAAAACGAACAAATCATAAACACGTTTGGAGGAGATCGATCATGCAACACGTCGCTATGGATAAACTGAAGGGCCGCCAGATCATCAAGGCGAAATACGAAAACTACATCGGCGGCAAGTGGGTCGCGCCGGTTCGCGGCCAGTATTTCTCAAACGTCACGCCGATCACCGGCCAGCATGTGTGCGACATCGCCCGCTCGACGGCCGAAGATATCGAACTCGCACTCGATGCAGCCCACAAAGCGAAAGACGCCTGGGGCCGCATGTCATCGACTGACCGCGCTAAAATCCTGAACAAGATCGCCGACCGGATGGAAGAGAACCTCGATGTTCTCGCGCTCGTCGAAACCATCGACAACGGCAAGCCGATCCGCGAGACGACGCACGCCGACATGCCGCTGGCGGTCGATCACTTCCGGTATTTCGCCGGCTGTGCCCGCGCTCAGGAAGGCTCGATCAGCGAAATCGACCACGATACCGTGGCTTATCACTTCCACGAGCCGCTCGGCGTTGTCGGGCAAATCATTCCGTGGAATTTCCCGATCCTGATGGCGGTCTGGAAACTGGCGCCCGCACTCGCTGCTGGCAACTGCGTGGTGCTGAAGCCGGCCGAACAGACGCCGATGTCGATCTTGGTGCTGATGGAAATCATCGGTGATCTTTTGCCAGACGGCGTGCTCAACGTGGTCAACGGCTTCGGCGTCGAAGCCGGCAAGCCGCTGGCTCAAAACAAGCGCATCGCCAAGATCGCGTTCACTGGTGAGACGACGACCGGCCGTCTGATCATGCAGTACGCGTCTGAGAACATCATTCCCTGCACGCTCGAACTTGGCGGTAAATCTCCCAACATCTTCTTTGCCGATGTCATGGACGCCGACGACGAGTTTTTCGACAAGTGCATGGAAGGCTTCACGATGTTCGCGCTCAATCAGGGCGAGGTTTGCACCTGCCCGAGCCGCGTGCTGGTGCAGCGTTCGATCTATGAGAAATTCATGGATCGCGCGTTGCAGCGTGTTGCCAAGGTCAAGCAGGGCCATCCGATGGATGCTGGCACCATGATCGGTGCGCAGGCCTCCAACGACCAGCTTGAGAAGATCCTGAGCTACATCGAAATCGGCCGTGCAGAAGGCGCCCGGGTCCTGACCGGCGGCAAGCGCTCAGCACTCGGCGGCGAACTGGCGAACGGCTACTACGTCGAGCCGACGGTTCTCGAAGGCCACAACAAGATGCGGGTATTCCAGGAAGAAATCTTTGGACCCGTGGTCTCTGTCACGACCTTTGAAACGCCTGAAGAAGCCCTCAGCATCGCCAACGACACGCTCTATGGTCTTGGCGCTGGCGTGTGGACCCGCAATGGCACGCAGGCTTATCGCTTCGGCCGTGAAATCCAGGCCGGCCGCGTGTGGACCAACTGCTACCACTTGTATCCTGCCCACTCGACGTTTGGCGGCTACAAGCAGTCGGGCATCGGGCGTGAAAACCACAAGATGATGCTCGACCATTATCAGCAGACCAAGAACATGCTGGTCAGCTACAGCCCGAAGGCGCTTGGCTTCTTCTAAGCAGCCTTTGGGGGTTACCGGCTAAAGGGTGCGGAGCCGGCGGTTCCGCACCCTTTTTTGTTATTCGTCGCGCGTTGCAGCCCGCGTGCGTGCTGGTGCGTATGATTCCAGCATGGCGGTATCCTTTCAACCCGTGTTGGGTGATGTCCGCTGCCGAGGAGTGCCGAAATGGCTGTCAGTGTTTCGAGCGACTTGCCGATGTGCCCGATCACCGCAACGCCCGAAGCCTGTGCGATGCTGCGGCGCATGACTGAGCTGCATGGACCCATTATTTTGCATGTGGCGGGTGCCAACAGCGGGCTGCGGCGGCCGGTATGTCTGCCGGCGGGCGAGCTCAGACTTGGCGCGCGCGATCAATTGCTCGGCCAAGTCGAGGGCGTCGCCGTCTATCAAATGTTGAGTAGGCCAGGTGGCGAGCAGCGTTGCAGTGACTATCTGATCGATATGGTCGATGGCATGCCCATCGGCTTCTCGCTTGACGCTGGTAACAATCGCCGGTTTACGATTTACCGGACGCCCGTAACGCCAGCCGGTACGCCTCACGCTTCGCACGATCGACACGTCACCGGAGAACGCCATGACAACGACTGAGTCTGCCCGGCTTCCAAACACTATCTCGCGGGTCAGCGCCACGCCAGCCGCCGTCGATTTGATTGACAAGCTGATGGTGATGCACGGACCGCTGATGTTCCACCAATCCGGCGGATGCTGCGATGGCTCGGCACCGATGTGCTATCCGCGCTCAGAGTTCAAGGTCGGGGCTCAGGATGTGTTCATGGGCGAGATCGGCGGCCAGCCGCTGTACATGGGACGATCGCAATTTGAATACTGGCAGCATACCCATATCATCATCGACGTGGTGCCGGGGCGCGGTTCGGGCTTTTCGCTCGAAGCCCCGGAAGGCGTTCGGTTTCTAACGCGCTCGCGAGTGCTGACGGATGCTGAAAACGAAGCCCTGGACCGAGCGGGTCCGCCGCCAACGGGGGTTGAACGCCCAGTTGACCTTGCCGACACCGCGAGCCGCCCAACAGGACCTTTGCAATCTGGGAGTCCGAGCATGACCGCCTCGAAGACACTGCGCGAAATTACCGGCATGGGCCACACACCGACGACCGTCAGCAAGTCCGCGCTGATCCTGATCGACTGCCAGAACACCTATCGTGAAGGCATCATGCAACTCGAAGGTGTCGAGCCCGCGCTGGTGCAGTGCCAGTCCTTGCTCAAGCGGTTCCGCGATGCCGGCCGGCCCGTCATCCATATCCAGCACGATGCCGGCCCCGGCACGCCGTACGATGTCAGCGCGCGGATCGGCGCGATTGCGGACGTGGTGCAGCCGCTCGATGCCGAGCCGGTGATCGTCAAGAATTACCCGAGTTCGTTTGAAAAAACCAATCTCGACACGCTGCTCAAGAGCTATGGCGTCGAGGATTTGACGATCGCGGGGTTCATGACGCACGTGTGCGTGAACTCGACGGCGCGGGCAGCTT
>JANMOL010000300.1:0-2007 GCA_031369245.1 Hyphomicrobium sp.
TACCAATCGATCGTTTGGCGATCGAGCTCGGGCCCACTGAAGCCGTTGAAAACGCGAATGCCCTCGTTCTCGAGATACTGCGGCTCCTTCTGCAGGCGCGGCACGAGATCGAGCATCGCGACACTTTCCGGCACGCGCCAGAACGGATAAAAATTCAGCGCCTTGATAGTCGCGCGAACGTCCGGCGTTTGGCGCTCAGCGCGCCCGACGATCACGCGGTGGCGCATCTGCACTTCATGACGCTCAACCGCTTCGAGCTGAAACGCTGGCACGTTGACCAGCACATAGCGGTCTTCAATGCCGCCCTGTGTGAGCGCACGCAGCCGGTCGAGGTTCAGCTTCAACTGATCGAGGCGCTCGGCGGCGGTAATATTCAAAATCGGATAGACCGATTGCTCGATCCGGCCTGTCTGACGCACCCCGTTGCGGACCTGGAAACGCTTGACGCCGGCTTCCAGCTCAGCATCGAAGGTCTGGCTGTCGTAGTATTGACCCTTGGCTGGCATGTCGCCGCTGATCCGCAAGCGCTTGCGCAGCACCGGCACACGTTCGTCGTCGTCGCCAGCCCGCATCATGCGGCCCGGCGGCACGGCCGGCCAGCCGCCACTCGCGACGATCTTTTCATAGCGCTCGATGGCGCCCGCGACGGCGTCGAGCATGACATCGCTCCGCCACGGCGTCGCGTCGGGCCGTAAATCTTCCAGCGCCTCAGGCTTGCGCTCCGGCCGGTCTGTTTCATCGCGCCGCCGGTTGGAATAGTCCGGGACGCCACCGCCCTGAATGCCCTCCCACCAGTTGCCCTGCGCGGCGGCGGGCTTGAGCCCGGCAAATGCCATGATCAATGTCGAGGCAAGCACCAGCGCGCTCAGCCCGCCCCGGATCGAAATCCGCGCTGGTTTGGAGTAAATTCCGTCCTGCATTCCGCCTGCCTGCATCGTGAATTGATCGGGTGGCCGTGGGTTATGGCCGCTTCGTGTTGCACGCACCGCACTCAGCCAAAAAACAAAGAGTTCAGCGGCGCATAACTACGGCGAAGGATATGGCCAAACGGTGGCCGTTTAACAGCCCGGGTACATTGCCGCTAGGGCTCAAAATGCACGTCTGTAATGCACGTCGCAGCCGATAAGCCCGTGGCCTTGGGCGTTCGGGCCGGACCGCTGCCCGTTCAACAGGCATCGCCCGCGTGGCTGCGATGTCACGACCCCTGAAAATGATCGTAGCCGGTCTGCTCGAGCCCGAGGATACCGCCCTCGTCATCAAAAATTCTAATGCCAGGCTGCGGCTGCAAGACCCCGAGTTCGGTTGCAGAGACCCCCGTCAGCAGCACCGCGTGACGGAACGCGGCGACCTGCGAGGCTGCAACCGCCACGAGGATTTCATAGTCGTCGCCGCCCGACAGCACCGACGCTAAAGCCCGATGGTCAATCGCGACAACCGCCCGGGCTGGCGGCGACAGCGGAACATCGGACAGCGCCATCGAAAGACCTAAGCCACCCGCCAACCGGGCCAGGTCTTTGACGAGGCCATCCGACACATCAAGTGCTGCCGAAGCGTGCGCCCGAAGCACGGCCGTCAACGCGAGGCGCGGGTTGGGGCGCAAATAGCGGCCAATCAGGAAGCTGCGGTCGCCGGCCGTCAACGCCTCGGCGTGCAACCCCGGATCGCGCTGCAGCGCCAAACCCAGCACCGCATCGCCGATGGTGCCGGTCACGAAGACATGATCGCCCGCCCGCGCACCGCGACGCGCCACAAACGCCCCGCGCGGCACGGTGCCGAACGCCGTCACGCCAATCGACAGGGGTCCGGGGGTGTGGTCGGTATCGCCGCCAATCAGCCGGCATCCGAACGCGGCCTGCGCCGAGGCCAAGCCGTCACAGAACGCCGACATCCAGGCCCGCTCGGGTGCCTCAGGAAACGCCAGCGCCATTGTATAGGCGAGCGGTTCCGCACCCTTGGCAGCCAGATCGGAGACATTGACCGCCAATGCCTTCCAGGCGATGTCGTCAG
>JANMOL010000384.1:0-5642 GCA_031369245.1 Hyphomicrobium sp.
GCCGCAATGTCGCTCTGGCTGTCATGGCGCCACTACGAAGCTGACTTTGACTGCCGTGTAGGCTCGGCTTGCGCAGGCTTCGCCGCCACCGGTACGGAAGACCTCGACATCGTGAAAGCCGGCGCGCTGATCAACTTCTAAGCTGATCACCTCGTCACTCACGACCCGCTACTCACGGACAAAACTCCAGAAGCCGCTCCTCACCGGGCGGCTTCTTTGTTTTCAGCGCGCCAACGCGATACAGTGACCCTATGTTCGCAACCTTCTTTCATGAACTGCGCGCGGCGCGTCTGCCGGTCACGCTCAAAGAGTATCTGACGCTCCTTGAGGCCGTCGATGCCGGCGTTGCGGGCGGCGACGTCGAGAGCTTTTACTATCTTGCCCGCGCCACTTTGGTGAAGGACGAGCGCAATCTCGATCGCTTCGACCAGATATTCGGACGTGTCTTCCAAGGCCTTGAGCTGATGTCGGAGGCTGCATCCGCCGGCATTCCAGAAGAATGGCTGCGCCGCATCGCCGAACTCCACCTGTCAGATGAAGACAAAGCCAAAATTGCCGAGCTTGGCGGCTGGGAAAAAATCATGGAGGAATTGCAAAAGCGGCTGGCCGAGCAAAAGGAACGCCACCAGGGCGGCAATAAATGGATCGGCACCGGCGGCACGTCACCGTATGGCGCTTACGGTTATAATCCAGCGGGCATCAGGATCGGCCAGCACGAAAGCCGCCACCGGCGCGCCATCAAAGTCTGGGACAACCGCGAGTTTCGCGACTTATCAGGCACGGCCGAAATCGGCACGCGCACCATCAAGATCGCACTGCGGCGCTTGCGCCAGTTCGCCCGCAGCGGCGCACCCAGCGAACTCGATCTTGACGGCACGATCCGCGGCACCGCCGAGAAAGGCTACCTCGACCTGCATCTGCGCCCCGAACGGCACAACGCGGTCAAGCTGCTCATGTTCTTTGATATCGGCGGCTCGATGGACGATCATGTCAAAGACATTGAAGAGCTGTTTTCGGCAGCCCGCAGCGAATTCAAACACCTCGAATACTACTACTTTCACAACTGCCTTTATGAAGGCGTTTGGAAAGACAACGCCCGCCGCACCACCGACAAAACACCGACCTGGCAGGTTCTCAATACCTATCCCGCCGACTACAAAGTCATCTTTGCGGGCGACGCCTCGATGAGCCCGTATGAGATCACCGTGCCCGGCGGCTCGGTCGAGCACATGAATGAGGAGGCTGGCGCGCAATGGCTTCAGCGCGTCACGCAGATTTACAAAAGTGCCGTGTGGCTCAATCCGGTGGCGCAAGCCCATTGGGATTGGACGCCATCCATCGGCATCGTGCGGCGTCTGATGAACGGACGGATGTTTCCACTGACACTTGAGGGCCTTGACGGCGCGACGCGCGAACTCATGCGCTGACGCGCTGATGCGCCGGATCACAGCCCCAGATAGGGCACGGCCAGCCCTTAAACTCGCGGCGTGAGAAAGCCTCAAAGGGCCGGTTAACCGTGGGTAGCCCGGCAAGCGCTGTTGACCGCGGGCGCGGCCTCGGTCAATGCTCGGAAAACGGAGAATTCCAGGTGGACAGGATACGCATACAGGCCCTCGCGGCTGCCAGCGTTGCGGCCGTTCTCAGCAGCGGATGCGGCGCCAGCATCGGCAATACGACGACCGGCTCGCTGTTCGGCGGCAGCAGCACAGGGACTGCCGCACCGGCCGCACCACAAGTTGTCAACGATCCGACAGCCCGCGCCATACAAGTCGGCACCACATCGGCACGGGCGCAGAAATGCGGTTTCAATTTCGATCCCGTGCGGTTGCGCACACAGTTTCTGGCAGCCGAAAACCCTGTGCTAACCAATCCGGCCGATGCGGCAAAACTCAGCCAAATCTACGACACGTCGCTCAACGGCTTATCGAAAGCCGTCGCGGGTCAGGGCCAAGACTACTGTTCGGCCGACAAAACGCGCAAAATCAAAGAGGCGTTGAACCGCCACCTGGCGGGCGACTATACGCCTGCCCCGCCCGAGCCCGTTGAGGTCGAAAGTGGCATCTTCGGCGATCTGGGAGCCTCGTCCTCGCCGGGCATTGATCACACCATGAAGCATCCCGCCGACGAATACTGACGGGCTCACCAACGCCGGTTCGCATTGTCGGCTACTCACTCTGGCTCGGGTTCGTGCAACAGATCCTTTGGTTTGAATTGATCTTGAAGTCGGCCGCCGGGCTGACACTCGTGCTGATCCCGCTGACGGCCATTCGCATCACCGGCCTGCATAAGCCTGAGGGCGGATTCTGGCCGCGCCTGCTTGGCGCCGTGGTGCTGGGTATCGCAGCAGCCGTCTTCATCGCGCTCACCTATCCAGCCGCCCAGGGCGCCATCGGTGCGGCTGGATTGATCCCGATCAATTTGGCGGGTGCTGCCGCGATGATCGCCTCTCTCATCATGGGAACGGCGGCACCAACAGGCCGCGGCCGGCTGTTTGTTGTCGCAAACGCGGTCACGCTGCTGGCGCTCGCCTTTCTGGAAATCGCCCATTTCTGAGTGGGTTAGAGTGCCGAACGGGCCATTCGTAACCATGGCACACCGCTTGCTTCTATTGGGGTTAAGGGCCAGTTCGGCCCGCTGAATTGTCCCAAATCGATGAGCCCGTCATGAACGCAGCCGCCCGATCTTTCGAATTCCGCAGTAGCGCTCCGCATGAAGGCGTTGCCAAGCGATCAGCACGGACGGCTGGCGCCGTTGAGCTGTCTCTCATTACAGACCGCTTGGCGTTCGATGCACTCGAAACGGAATGGAATGCCTTGTTCGCGCGCGCCGGGCGATCAGCGCACGTGTTCCAATCATTCAATTGGAACTGGCATTGGGCCAATCACTATCTGGACGGTGCCGATGGCGGCATCGCCGGGCTGAAGCTCTCGATCATCGCTGGCTATCGCGACGGCCAGCTGATCATGCTGTGGCCGCTTGTGTCCGAACGGGTGCGCGGCATCACGCAGATTTTCTGGATGGGCGAACCCGTCAGCCAGTATGGCGACGTGCTGATTGACACCATCGACGACGCCAGCGAGGTCTTGCGCGCTGGCTGGGCGTTTCTCGCTCAGCATGCAGCAGCCGACGTGGTCCGTCTGCGCCGCGTCCGCGCCGACGCTGTTATCGCGCCGCTGATGACGGAAATCGGTGCCCGCGTTTCAGACCGCCAAGTCGCACCCTATCTCGATCTTGCCAGCGCAAAATCGTTTGCTGACTACGAGCAGCGGTATTCGCCGCGAAGCCGCCGCAACCGCCGCCGCTTGGCGCGGCGGCTCGACGAACAGACGGGAATGAGCTTCAAGCGCTATAAGGGCGGCGCTGAAGCCCGCGCGCTCGCCGTCACAGCGCTTGATCTCAAATCCAAGTGGTTGAAGGATCGCGGGCTCGTTTCCCACGCCATTGCAGACGCCCGCATGGCCCGCTTTATCGCTGACGCCGCCGATGGCCGGGACAAATCGACGAACTGCATCGTCGCAGCGCTCGAATGCCAAGGCGAACCGGCGGCACTCGAAGTATCCTTCGTATGCAAAGGCCGGCTGGCGATGCACATCATCGTCTTCAATCTGAAATACGAAAAATCGGGTGCCGGCGTCCTGCTGCTTGAGCAGAGTATTCGCGACGGCTACGCTGACGGTCTTGAAATATACGACATGCTCGCACCAGGCGATAACTACAAGCTCGACTGG
The DNA here is from genome assembly GCA_031369245.1 of Hyphomicrobium sp. GTDB lineage: Bacteria > Pseudomonadota > Alphaproteobacteria > Rhizobiales > Hyphomicrobiaceae > Hyphomicrobium_B. The sequence goes on from JANMOL010000384.1 coordinate 3,729, forward strand.
TCGGATGCGGCGATCGAGGTCCTCGACTGGGTCAAACCGCTGAGCGCTGCGGGCTCAGTGTATGCTCGCTTCTATCTCGGGTTCCGCAGCCGGGCGAAGGCTGCAATCAACGCCATGCCAAAGTCATTGCGCCGCGTCATGACCAAGGGCTACGCCCTCAGCCTATCGATCCTGTGAAACGTTTTATTCAGCGCTACTTGACGCCCAGTTTCTTCTGCAAGCTCGACGATGAGGTTGTGTATTGAAACAGCAGCTTCTTGTCGGGATAGACGATTTTGTGGGCCGCCTGCGCCATCAGGGCTGCCTCATGGAAACCCGACAAAATCAGCTTCAATTTGCCTGGATACGAATTGATATCGCCGACCGCGAAGATGCCTTTCTCGCTGGTCTCGAACCGCGCGGTGTCGACCGGGATCAGGTTCTCATCGAGATTGAGGCCCCAGTGCGCAACCGGCCCGAGCTTCATCGTCAAGCCGAAGAACGGCAGCAACGCCGTGCACGGCAGAATATCTTCTCCAGCCGCCGTCTTGAGGGTCACCGACGATAACTGACCGCCGGCGCCGTTAAGTTGCGTGACCTGGCCGATCGCGAGCCTGATCTTGCCGCCAGCGACCAGCGCGCGCATCTTTTCGACCGAATGGGGAGCGGCCCTAAACTCATCGCGGCGATGGATCAGCGTCAGGCTGTTGGCCACGGGCTGGAGGTTCAGCGTCCAGTCGAGCGCACTGTCGCCGCCACCGACGATCACGATATCGCGGCCGCGCATGGTCTCGATCCGGCGCACCGAATAGTGCACCGAGGTGCCCTCATAGGCCTCGATGCCGTCGAGCGGCGGGCGCTTTGGCGTGAACGATCCGCCGCCCGCAGCAATCACCACAATCTTGGTGAGAAATTCCGTGCCTTGATCGCTGACAAGCCGGAAGCGCCCATCGGCTTGGCGCGACAAGGCGTCGATCCGCTCGCTGAAATGGAACTCCGCGCCAAACGGTTTGATCTGCGCCATCAAGCGGTCGGTCAGTTCCTGCCCGGTGACGACCGGCAGCGCTGGCACGTCATAGATCGGTTTTTCAGGATACAGCTCGGCACATTGCCCGCCCGCCCGGTCGAGGATGTCGATGACGTGGCATTTGAGATCGAGCAAGCCGAGTTCAAAAACCGCGAACAGGCCGCATGGCCCAGCGCCGATAATCACGACATCGGTTTCGATCGGGCCGGAGCCCTGCTGCTCGGCACTGGTGGTGGCAGGCGTCGTGGCAGGCGTGGTGTGGATCGTCATATCTCTTCACTCGGCGCACCCACGGCCCGTGGTCCGTGTGGTGCGGTCAATTAGAATTGCTTAGCCGGTACGCGCACGACCAGCCCGTCCAGTGCGGCGCTGACCTTGATTTGGCAGCACAACCGGCTGCCTTCGCGGACATCGAACGCGAAATCAAGCATGTCTTCTTCCATTTCAGCAGGCTTACCGGTTTTTTCGCGCCACGCGTCATCGACGAAAACATGGCATGTCGCACACGCGCAGGCCCCGCCGCATTCGGCTTCGACGCCCTCGACGTTATTGAGCTTGGCCGCCTCCATCACCGTCAGACCGGCTTCGGCCTCGACGGTCTGGCTCTCGCCGCCGGGTTGAATGAACGTAATCTTGGCCATGGGTTGGGGCAGGTCCTTATTGTTGCGCTCTCGCGGATTGTCTCAGGCGCCGGCAACGCCCGTCCGGATATCAATACGTGCGGTCACACTTAGTCGGAGGGATATTTGAATTCAAGCACGCCAACAGGCGCAGGGCCACCGGCTTTGCGGGGCTCGACCCGCTTGCCGGGCTCAATCACGCCGGGCCGTAGGCCGCCAAGATGAACGAACGGGCTTCGATGGCGGCTTCCTCGATGCGGGCGACGGCTTCGATGCGGACATCCTGGC
>JANMOL010000385.1:0-4753 GCA_031369245.1 Hyphomicrobium sp.
CTTCCGGATTCGTGATCATGTACCCGGCGAGAAAAGAGCGCGCTCCAGGAAGTTCCTGCTGCATGTGTTTCAGCGAACCTATGGTTATGGTTGGTGTGAGCCTGAGCCGGAAAAAGGCGAGGCTCCGGCGCTTTGTCATAATCGCCAGCCGTTTCGGCAACACTGCCCGCTTGGTCCGATGCAAGCAAGGCGAATCACGTAGGTGGTTACCGTGATCGGATGCTTGTTGCGGCCGCCCGGTGACGGTCTCGCGCACAGGCGCTTGCGAACGACTGGACGGCGGGGCTGTGCGGAGCGTAAACAATGCTGGGACCAGGGCGGTTCCGCGCTCGATCCCGATCCGCAGAGCCGCGTTTTCGCGCGCCAGGTGACTTAAACGCCGCACCGTCGCGGCTCTGAAAGCGATGCCATTGACTGAAGACTTTCACCGCATCAAGCGTCTGCCGCCTTATGTTTTTGCCGAGGTCAACCGTCTCAAGGCGCAAGCCCGCGCGCGCGGCGCCGACATCATCGATCTTGGCATGGGCAATCCCGATATGCCAACACCCCAGCATATCGTCGACAAGCTGGTCGAGACGATCACCAAGCCGCGAACGCATCGCTACTCCGCCTCGAAGGGCATCCCGGGTTTGCGGCGCGCGCAAGCTGGCTACTACGAGCGCCGCTTTGGGGTTAGGCTCGACCCCGAAACCGAGGTGGTCGCAACGCTTGGATCGAAGGAAGGCTTCGCCAACATGGCGCAGGCCATTTGTGCGCCGGGCGACGTTATTTTGGTGCCGAACCCGACGTACCCGATCCACGCCTTCGGTTTCATTATTGCGGGTGCCACGATCCGTCAGATCCCGGCGAGTTGCGGGGATGATTATTTTCGCGCCGTGGAGCATGCCGTCAAGCATTCGATCCCAAAGCCGCTGGCGGTCGTCATTTCCTTTCCGTCCAACCCGACCGCGATGGTTGCTGATCTGGCGTTTTACACGGCAGCCGTGGCGCAGGCCAAGAAGCTTGGCATCCTGATTTTGTCCGACATCGCTTACGCCGAACTATACTACGACGGCGAGCCGCCGCCCTCGATTTTGCAGGTGCCCGGCGCCAAGGACATCGCGGTCGAATTTACTTCGCTGTCCAAAACCTACAACATGCCCGGCTGGCGCATGGGATTTGCAGTTGGCAACGAGCGGCTGATCGGCGCCTTGGCGCGCGTCAAATCCTATCTCGACTATGGCGCCTTCACGCCCATCCAGGTTGCCGCCGCCACAGCCCTCAACGGCCCCCAGGATTGCGTCGATGACATCCGGGCGATGTACAAAAGCCGCCGCGATATTCTGGTCGAGTGCTTCGATCGTGCGGGCTTCCCCATTCCGCCGCCGCCGGCCACGATGTTCGCCTGGGCGCCGATCCCCGAGCCGTTCCGCCACCACGGCTCCGTCGAATTCGCCAAGATGTTGATTGAAAAGGCCGATGTGGCGGTTTCACCCGGCGTCGGATTTGGCGAGCACGGTGAGGGGTTTATCCGCATCGCGCTGGTCGAAAACGAGCAGCGGATCCGGCAAGCCGCCCGCTCGATCAAAAAGTTCTTCTCTGAGAGTGCCGAAGGCGTGCATACCAGAGCGCCTTCGTCCGAATCTGCCAGCTCCACGTAACCCGTCCCCCCAAAGCCATTCTCACAACCAAGCATACATGACCGAACCCCTCACCCTCGGTATCGCCGGTCTCGGCACAGTCGGCGGCGGCCTGATCGAGCTGCTCAGCGCCAACCACGAGCGGCTCGCCATCCTCGCAGGGCGCGAAATCAGCGTCACGGGCGTGTCGGCGCGCACACGCTCCAAGCCGCGCGGGCCCGGTGTCGGCAAAATCACGTGGTTCGATGATCCCGTGGCGCTGGCGAAAGACCCCTCGAACGCCGTGTTCGTCGAGTTGATCGGCGGCGAAGACGGCGTTGCCAAAGCCGCCGTTGAAGCCGCGCTGAGTGCCCGCAAACACGTCGTCACCGCGAACAAGGCGCTGCTGGCCAAGCACGGTGTCGAACTCGCCAAGCTGGCCGAGAAAAATGGCGTCGCGCTCAATTTCGAAGCCGCCGTTGCAGGCGGCATTCCCGTCATCAAAACGCTGCGCGAGGCGCTGGCTGCCAATCGCATCAAGCGCGTCTACGGCATTTTGAACGGCACCTGTAACTACATTCTGACGCAGATGCTGCAAGAGAAAAAGCCGTTCGCGGACGCCTTGCGCGAAGCTCAGGCGATTGGCTACGCGGAAGCCGATCCAACCTTCGATATTGGCGGATTTGATACAGCGCATAAGCTGACGCTGCTGACCAGCCTTGCCTTCGGCACCAAGGTTGCCTTCGATCAAATTCATATCGAAGGCATCGAGACCATTACGCAGGCGGACATCGAAGCGGCCGACAGCCTCGGCTATCGCATCAAGCTGCTCGGTGTCGCGACGGAAACCGATACCGGCATCGAGGCCCGCGTCTCGCCAGCGCTGGTCTACAAGGATTCGTCAATCGCTGAAGTCTCAGGCGTCACCAACGCCGTGGCGATCGACGGCGATTTTTCAGGCAACATTCTGCTGATCGGTGCTGGTGCTGGCTCGAAACCAACAGCCTCGGCCGTTGCCGGTGACATCCTCGACATTGCACGCGGCATCGTGGTGCCGCCGTTCGTCACGCCAAGTGCCAAGCTCCGGCCGCATAAGCGCGCGAAACTCGATCAGCACTACGGATCCTACTATGTGCGGCTCGCGCTGCACGATAAGCCGGGTGCAATGGCGGCCATCGCCAAGCGCATGGGCGATCGCGGGATTTCGCTGGAAAGCATTGTCCAGCATCGCCCGGTCACGCCGCCGACACCGGGCCAGCAGCAACCGGCCGCCAATGCCTCGGCAGCACCTGTTATTATCATCACCCACGAAACAACCGAAGAAGCGATGCGCAAGGCGCTCGAGACGATCGAAAAGGACGGTAAAGTCATCGAGCGTCCGCAGATGATCCGCATTGAAGAGCTTTAGACGAACCGAATTTAGGGGACACGTGCGCGTTCGCGCGCTGGAGGAACGAGAGCGATGAACAAGGAAAACGGCAGCTTTATCAGCGCAGGCCTCGAACGCGTGCTCGTGCTGGAAGTCGCCCGCGTGACCGAAGCAGCCGCCATTGCCGCGGCCCAATGGCGCGGCCGCGGCAACGAGAAGGCCGCTGACAAAGCGGCCGTCGATGCCATGCGCCGTGAGCTCGGGCGCGTTTCGATTACCGGCACGGTCGTCATCGGCGAGGGCGAGATGGACGAAGCCCCGATGCTCTACATCGGTGAGAAAGTCGGGAGCGGCGATGGCCCCGAAGTTGATATCGCCGTCGATCCGCTCGAGGGCACCACGATTTGCGCCAAGGCCATGCCGAACGCACTCGCGGTCCTCGCCATCTCGGAGCGCGGCGGCCTGCTGCACGCACCCGACATGTACATGAACAAAATCGCTGTGGGTCCGGGCTATCCCGACGACATCGTCGATCTCGATGCCTCGCCCGCAGATAACCTCAACGCGCTTGCCAAAGCCAAGGGCGTGCCGATCCATGAAATCATGGCCTGCATTCTCGATCGCCCGCGCCACGCCGAACTGATCCGGGCGGTGCGCGAAACCGGCGCAGGCGTGCAGCTCATCCCCGATGGCGATATCGCAGGTGTCATCTGGACGACTGACCCGCTCGAAACCGGCATCGATATCTACATGGGCTCCGGCGGCGCGCCTGAGGGCGTCTTGGCCGCCGCAGCGCTGCGCTGCATTGGCGGTCAGATCCAAGGCCGGCTCATGCCGATGAAGGATGAAGAGCGTGTTCGCGCGGCCAAGATGGGCATCTCGGACATCAACAAAAAGTTTCGCCTTGAAGATATGGCGTCAGCCGACGTGGTGTTTTCAGCAACCGGCGTCACCGATGGGTCGCTGCTCGACGGCGTGCGTTTCCGCGGTGATTTTGCAGAAACCGAAACCGTCGTGATGCGCTCCAAGACCGGCACGGTCCGGCGCATCAAGACCAACTTCCGAAACATCGGCGCGCGCTTCATCGGATAGCGCGAACATTGCGCATGCGGCCCTGCGAACGCGACGCTTGTGTGGCGCGCCTTAGCGCCATGTCTGGTTTCGCGGTGCCGTCAAAACATGCCATGTGCCGGCGGGATCATTGTCCCCGGTCGCCAAAGCGTGTTTGATTTTGTCGATGATTTGCTCACCAATGGGCACCCGGTAGTGCAGCGGGTCCCAGTAGTTTTCGTCGCGCAGCGTGATGGCCGACGCAATACGGAAATCGACAACCGGCACATCGTGCGCTTTTGCAATGTCGGCAACCGCCGATTTGCATGCGCTATCCCGGGCGAGCAGCGCGCTGCCGTTTGGGCCGGTCGCGACAACGTGCACCGGCATGAAAACCAGCGCCGCCCGCGCCCACTCTTTGCTCAAGAGCTGGTCGAGCCATGTCAGGGCCGGAAATTGCAAGGCGTTTGGGCCCGTTGCTATATTTCCGCCGGCCACCGGCTCGTAGTCCGATGCCGACCACGTGCCGATCTTCGCCTTGGCCTTGGCCGCATCATAGCTCGCGTCATCTGGCAAGAAAGCCTTGAAACCATTCTCATCAATGCGTGCGGCCTGCAGTCCAGCCGCATGCAGGATCCGGCGGGCGCTGAGTTCGAGCGACTTCAGGTTGAGCATGGAGAGCGGGTCGTTCCAAGGATTGCGATCAAACATCCAGTCTGGAAATCCGCGCTCGGTG
>JANMOL010000467.1:0-2208 GCA_031369245.1 Hyphomicrobium sp.
GTCTGGCGGGGGCGGGCCGCGCAGCCGGCCTCGATGACGCAACGGCGATGCAGCTGGCGCGCGCCACGATGTCGGGTGCCGGTGAGCTTTTACATCGATCCCTCGTTGAACCAGCGGTTCTGCGCCGGAACGTTACGTCACCGGGTGGTACGACTGCTGCGGCGCTGGCCGTGCTGATGCGCGATGGTGATGGCTTGCAGCGGCTGATAACGGAGGCCGTGCTGGCCGCCCAAAAGCGCAGCCGTGAACTTGGCCGCGAACGAGGCCACGAACCCGGCAGCTGAAGCGCGCGGCTTACAGCGGCAGCGATATGATCGCCCGCAGACCGCCCATCGAGCTTTGGCCGAGCGCGATTTCGCCGCCGTGACTTTTGGCGATGTCACGCGCAATCGCCAGGCCGAGGCCTGAATTGCCGTCGTCTTGGTTGCGGGCGTGATCCAGCCGGTAAAAAGGCCGGAACACGTTTTCGCGCTCGGATGCGGGAATGCCGGGGCCGTTGTCATCGACCTCGATGCGCACCCACTGGCCCTCGGTCGCGGCGCGAATGACAATCTGGTTGCCGAAACGCGCGGCATTCGACACGAGATTGGTGATTGCCCGTTTCAACGCTTGGCGTTTGAGCGGCAAAATGAGATCGCCTTTGCGCTTGCGCATCTTGAGGTCGATGTTGGCGCCGTACATCTGCGATTCTTCGTAGATCTCCAGCATCAGTTCGCGCAAGTTGGTCGGCTTGGCCTCTTCGCCGCCATCGCCTTTGGCGAAGGCCAGATAATCCTCGAGCATGTGTTGCATTTCATTGACGTCGGCGGCGAGTGCGCGCGTATCGGTGGTATCTCCGAGCAGCGCGAGCTCCAGCTTGAAGCGGGTCAGCACCGTGCGCAGATCGTGACTGACGCCCGCCAGCATCGTTGTGCGCTGATCGACGTGGGTCGTGATGCGATCGCGCATTTGCAAAAAAGCGACGGCGGCCTGGCGAACTTCGCGTGCCCCGCGCGGCCGGAAATCGTCGGAGATTGTGCGGCCCTTGCCGAAGGCGTCAGCGGCGTCCGCGAGCCGCAAAATCGGTCTGATTTGGTTGCGCAGGAACAGGATTGCGACGGTCAGCAGGATGACCGACGTACCGACCATCCACAGCAGGAAAATATGCGAGTTCGAGGCATAGGTCTGGCTGCGGGTTGCGACGAAGCGCAAGACAGCGTCGTTATGCTTGACGCGAATTTCAACATTCTTGGTTTCACCGACCGTGTCGATCCAGAACGGCATTTGGACATGGCGGCGCAGCTCGTTGGAAAGCGCGCGGTCGAGCAGGGCAAAGAACGGCTTTGGACCAGGAGGCGGTAAATCTCCGGTTGGCAGAACTTCCATTTGCAGCCCCAAGCGCTCGCGCGCGAGGTCGATGATGCGCTGCGGATTTTCCTTTTGGGGAAGCTCGTCATAGACGTCGATCAAGGCTGCGATATCGCGCGCGGTCGATTCCGACAGGCGGCGCGTGACGGCCTGCCAGTGGCGCTCCATGAAGGCAAAGGCGATCACGCCTTCCAACACGACAATTGGCGTAATGATGATCAGCAGCGCGCGGGCGTAAAGCCCCTTGGGCAGCAGCTCGGCCAGGATCTGTAACAGCTTGTGCACGGCTTCGCTGTCGCGCACGCGGCTATACCACGATGCGTTTGTCTCAGCCGCCGTTCCTGGTTCGCGTGCAGCGACCATGGTTTGCCGTCACCTCCACCGGCACTCAGCCGGGCTTTCAGTCAGTGTAAAGGATGTAGCCTTTGCCGCGCACCGTCTGAAGATAAACGGGGTTTGAGGGATCGGCCTCGATCTTGCGGCGCAGGCGGTTGATCTGCACGTCGATGGCGCGCTCACTGCCGGTGCTTTCGTCGTTGGACAGTTCGTGACGCGCAACCGGGTTGCCAATGCGCTGTGCAAACAGCCGCATCAAGTCGCGCTCGCGCTCGGTCAACTTGATACTTTCATCCTCGCGCCGCAGTTCGCCGCGGGTGATGCTGAAGGTGCACGGCCCCATGCGAATATCATCGGGCGGCGGCGTCTGGGCGTGACCCCGGCGCAGGATATTGCGGATCCGCAGCAGCAGCTCGCGCGGTTCGAACGGCTTGGAAACATAGTCATCGACGCCGGCCTCGAGACCGGAAATGCGGTCTTCGGTGTCCGCCAGGGCCGTCAACATGCAGATCTTGTGGAGCGTCT
>JANMOL010000043.1:0-3331 GCA_031369245.1 Hyphomicrobium sp.
CGAACGCCGCGCGCAAAGCTTCGGCACGCCGTCAGCGCGCTTTGGCTTTACCGTCACCAAAAAACTCGGCAATGCCGTCACGCGCAACCGCATCCGCCGCCGCCTCAAAGCGGCCATTGCCCAGGTCGCGCGGCCGCACGCCAACCCCAACTTCGACTATGTGATCGTCGCGCGCGCGGCAGCGTTTGACCGGCCATTCCAGAGCATCCTCGCCGACGTTGAGCGGGCGCTCGTGACGGCGCACCGCAAACTGCCCGCCTCAGGCCGCGATGCACCCAAACACCAGACCAAATAATCGAGCAAAAATGCCCGCCGTGACCGGGTGTCCCCTTTCTTTTGCAACAACTTTCGGCCATCGGTGATCACCGCCGCGGGCTCTTTTTGAGGACGGCGAAAAGCCGAGGTCTCGATGAACTCCCAGAACGACCCGAAAGATCAAAACAACCTGCTGTTCGCGATCATCCTGTCGCTCGCGGTCCTGATGGGCTGGCAGTATTTCTTCGCGCAACCGAAGTTGCGCCAGGAGCAGGCCCGCAAGGAGTTCACCAAAGGGCTCGAAGCGCAGAAATCCGGCGACGGCAGCCAAGGCCCGCCGAGCGTTGCAGCGGCGCCCGTCGCGCCACCGCTTGCAGGTGCCCCAACAACGCCCGGCCAAGCCCCGCTCGCGCCGATGTCGCGTGAAGAAGCGCTCAAGGCAGCCCCGCGCATTGCCATCACCACGCCGTCACTCGAAGGCTCCATTTCGCTCAAAGGCGGACGGCTCGATGACCTCGTGCTCGTCAAGTATCGCGAAACCGTTGATCCCAACAGCGCCAAGGTGACGTTGCTGTCGCCGGCCGGCGCACCACATCCCTACTTCGCGGAGTACGGCTGGGTGGCACAGGCTGGCACACAAACCAAGGTGCCCGATCGCGAGACCGTGTGGACAGTCGAAGCCGGTGACACGCTGACGCCCGAAAAGCCCGTGACATTGAACTGGGACAACGGCCAAGGCCTGGTGTTCCGCCGCACGTTGTCCATCGACAAGGACTACCTGTTCAAAGTTGTCGATGAAGTCGAAAATCGCACCGCTGCTGACGTGGCCTTGCTGCCGTACGCCCGCATCCATCGCTACGGCACGCCAAAGTCGCAAGCCTTCTACATTTTGCATGAGGGTTTGATTGGCGTTTCCGGTGCGCAAGGCCTGCAGGAAGTGACCTACGCCGACGCCGTCAAAACCGGCGTGCCCAAGACGCTGGAGAACGTCACCGGCGGCTGGCTCGGCATCACGGATAAGTATTGGGCGGCGGCCCTCGTTCCCGATCAAAAAGAGCCCTACAGGGCCATGTTCTCGGCAATCAAGGCCACCCAACCCAATGAACAGGATGCCTACCAGTCAGACTATTTGAAGGGCGCGCTTGTCATCCCGCCCAATGCCCGCAAGGGCGTAGAAGGCCATCTTTACGCCGGCGCCAAGCAGGCCACGCTGATCGACAGCTATGAGAAGACGCTCGGCATCCAGCAATTCGACCGCATGATTGACTGGGGCTGGTTTTACTTCATCACCAAGCCGCTGTTTCAGTTGATGGAATACCTCAACTCCCTGCTCCATAATTTCGGACTGACGATTTTGGCGCTCACCGTCATCGTCAAAGCTGCATTCTTCCCGCTCGCCAACAAGCAGTACACGAGCATGGCACGCATGAAGAAACTGCAGCCCGAAATGGCGCGCATCAAGGAGGTCCACAAAGACGATCCTCCGCGCCAGCAGAAGGAAATGTTCGAGCTCTATCGCAAAGAAAAGATCAACCCGCTGGCCGGCTGCTGGCCGATCCTGCTGCAGATCCCCGTGTTCTTTGCGCTCTATAAAGTTCTGTTCGTGACCATCGATATGCGTCATGCGCCGTTCTTCGGCTGGATCAGGGATCTCTCGGCGCCAGATTCGACCTCGCTGTTCAATTTGTTTGGCTTGCTGCCGTATGCTGTACCAGAGTTCCTGCACATCGGCGTTTGGCCGATCATCATGGGCATCACGATGTGGATCCAGATGCAGCTCAATCCGCCGCAGCCTGATCCCATCCAGCAGCAGGTTTTCCAATGGATGACGCTGATGTTCACATTCTTGCTGGCGTCATTTCCGGCGGGTCTGGTGATTTACTGGGCGTGGAGCAACTCGCTGTCGATTGCACAGCAGTGGTACATCAACAAAAAGAACGGTGCCGAGACGCACCTGCTGCAAAACGTTCGCCGGACGTTTTCGCCGGTCCTCAAGCTTTTTGGGGCCAAGGACGAGCCCAAACAGCCGTAATCGCCAACGCTAAGGCATGTGAATGATGACCGAAGCCGGAGTGTTTTCGGACGAGGCGATTGAAGCAGGACGGCGGTTGTTCACGCTCGACTGGGATTTCGTTCGCGGTGCGCCGGAACTGGAACATCTTCCGCCCGACGACCGCCCGGAGATCGCTTTTGCCGGGCGCTCAAACGTCGGCAAGTCGAGTTTGATCAATGCGCTGGTTGGCCAGTTGCGTTTGGCGCGCGCATCCAATACGCCGGGCCGCACCCAAGAGCTGAACTTCTTTGCTCCGCCCGGCGCTGAACTCTATCTGGTCGACATGCCGGGTTATGGCTTCGCCGAGGCCCCAAAAGACAAAGTCAAAGCCTGGAATAAAACCCTGCGCGGCTACCTCGCGGGCCGCCGCACGCTGCTGCGCGTATTCGTGCTGGTCGATGCCCGCCACGGCATCAAGCCGGGCGATGAAGAGATCATGGAACTGCTCGACCAATCCGCTGTGTCCTATCAAGCGGTCCTGACGAAAGCTGACAAGATCAGCCGGACGAGCCTCGAAAAAGTCTCGGCGGAAACCAACGCTGCAATCTCAAAACACCCAGCAGCTTTTCCCGGCATCATCGCGACATCGTCCGAAAAGGGCATGGGCATCGATGTCCTGCGGGCAGAAATTGCGCGGCTGATTTTCGATCGCGGCGCTTGAAAGCCGCAGCGCTTGAGAGGCGAACGCTTTAAGGCTTGGCCTGCAAGAATTGCTGAACAACAGTGTTGGCCGTATCCCATCCCGCTTCACCAAACTTCGCCAGCGCGCCGCCCGCCACCGCGGCCAAGATCCACCCGGTCCAGCGCAACACCGTCCGTTTGAAGTTGGTGCGGACCTTAACCTCAACCACCTGATCTGGCAGCGCCGTCTCGGCCGCCAAGCCGTCGGCACCGATGGTGCGGGCCGACACGACAATCTGCAGACGGGCCCAGCCGCGCGATTGTGGCGTGATCAAAAAACGCCAGCTTGCGAAATCATCGCTGGCAAATCCAAGGTGATTTTCGATCCACTGCGTTTCTGGT
>JANMOL010000492.1:0-1761 GCA_031369245.1 Hyphomicrobium sp.
ATGACCTCTTATCAATCTGGAAATTGCTGCATCAAGCCGTCGACTTCGGCGCGCGTCAGCGGGCTCGCTGCTTCGCCCCCGCCAAACCGGCCGCGCAGGGCTGCATCGAGTTCGCGCGGCGTCAGCGCCCAGAAGTCGCGCGGCGCCAAGCCGAGCACGCCAAGACCGATGGCCATCACGTCGTGCCAGGGAAAGGGCTGCGCGCTGCCGCGCCACCTCCCGTTCCCGCACGGCTTGGTACTGCCAGGCTTGAAACTGCAACGGTGGGAGCCGCCAGCGTTGGCTCCGCTGTTGCGTCCTGCGCGCCGCCAAACGTCGCCGCCAGCAGTCGCGCCACGATATCGACAAAGCCCGTCACGCCGCCTTCGGCTTGCAGGTGCGCCACGTCCTCATCTTTTATGCTTGAGCCCGCGCCGCGAAGGCCCGCGCCGATCACGCGCATCAAATCGCGGGCGGAAAATCGCCCGCTTTCAAAGCGTGCCGCCAGCGCCAGCATATCGGCATCGCCGAACGCGGCTTCGAGTTCGGCGAGTGCGCCGAGCGTCAGCACCAGGCAATAGCGCTCGCCATTGAGCTGGGCCTCGATCTCACCGCGATGCAGATTGGCCATAGCCAAGGTCTCCGACGTTCACATTCAAATCGCCGTAAAGCTCAGCTGGCCGGCACTCTCGAGCGCCAATTCGAACGCCACTTCGCCATCGTAGCGGCCGTTGAATTCCAGCGAAGTGATTTGGAACGGGCCTTCGATGATGCCGAAGTCCGGCACCACCACCTGCCAGCTGCGGATCGTGCCATTGAAGGTGTAATCGCGCACGGTCGCGTCCGATGCGGCATCCTTGAACACGCCCGCGCCCGTCAGCCGCGCGGTCTTGACGCCCGCACCCGCCAGCAGTTCGCGCCATTGTCCAGCGCTTTCGGCGTGCGTGATGTCGACGCTCTCGGCGTTGACGGCCAGCGTGCGCGATCGCAAGCCCGCAACCGTTGTGAAAACACCCGCGCCCGTGCTGTCGACCTTCAACAGAAGGTCCTTACCTTTTTGTGCTGCCATGTTTTGATCTCTCGGTTCTGATGAAATTCTCGGCCTACGTTTGGGAATCCCCTCTCCCCATTTCTGCACGTCATGGGGAGAGGGCTAGGGTGAGGGGCGGCCGCTTGCTGCGGAATTTGTTGCCGCCCCTCACCCTGACCCTCTCCCCGCCAATGAGCGGGGAGAGGGGATTAAATCGGCTCCGTCACTGCCCGAAAGCGCGCAATGCCCTGATAGGTTTCGCCGTCGGGTTCGCGCCGCGCATCGGAAAACTCGTGCCGCAGATTGACCAGCCGGTGCCCGGAGAGGACCAGGCTCTGATCATGGAGTGCCGCTTGCGCCGCCGACAAAACCGCGTCCGCCTCCATTCGCCCGCGGGCCCGCGACCAGACATGCAGCGTCACGACATGCTCGTGACCGGGATCTGTTCCCGTCGACCAATCGCGCTCCGTCGTCAGCCCGAACGTCAGATACGGGAATTGTCCGCGGACCGGCACCTCGTCATAGATGCGTGCCCCGCCGAGGGCTGCCGTCACCGCCGCATCGCTGCTCAATTTAGAAAACATCGCTGCTTGCAGCGCGAAGCTTGCGCTCGCCATCAGATCACCTCATCGCTCTCGCTGAATTTTTAAAGATCGCGTTCCAGCGCCGGACACCGCAGATAGCGGCCGCGATCTTCGACATCGATCACGCCGCGAATATCAAAAACGCGCGCACCAAACCGGATCCGCATC
>JANMOL010000047.1:0-4840 GCA_031369245.1 Hyphomicrobium sp.
CGCGACACGATGCCGGTCACGCGATTGGCCGTCAGCGGCACGTAAGGCAGGCGCACACCGGCGTGGATGGTGAAATAATCGACGCCCTGTTCGCACTGCTCAATCAGCGTATCCTTATAGAGTTCCCAGGTGAGCTTGACCGGATCACCGCCGCATTTTTCGAGCGCCTGATAGATCGGCACAGTGCCAATCGGCACCGGCGCATTGCGCAAGATCCATTCGCGCGTGGTGTGGATGTTGCGGCCGGTCGAGAGATCCATGACGGTATCTGCGCCCCAGCGTATGGCCCAGACCATTTTCTCAACTTCTTCTTCAATTGAAGACGAGACGGCCGAGTTGCCGATATTGGCGTTGATTTTGACCAGGAAATTGCGGCCGATGATCATCGGCTCCAACTCGGCGTGGTTGATGTTGGCTGGAATGATCGCGCGGCCGCGAGCAATTTCGCTGCGCACGAATTCGGGCGTGATGTGCTCGGGGATTTCTGCGCCAAAGCTCTCGCCGTCAGCGAGAGCTGCTTTGGCCCGGTCGAGCACGGCCGCCCGCCCGATGTTTTCGCGATGGGCGACGTAGATCATCTCGTTGGTGATCACACCGGCGCGGGCGAACTCGAACTGCGTAACGGGCCGCTCGCCAAAGCCGCGATAGGGCTGCGGCTTATTGGGAAAATCGCGCGCCGCGTACGCACCCGAAACGTTGCCGTTGTCTTCGGGGCGGACGTTGCGGCCGGTATAGCTCTCGACGCCGCCGCGCCACTGGATCCATTTTTCGCGATGACGCGGCAGACCTTTTTCGACGTTGATGACGGCGTCCGCTGCGGTATAGGGGCCGGAAGAATCATAGACTCGGAAGCTGGTCTCGCTGGCATCGGTCAGCGCGATCTCGCGGAACGGCACCCACGGCATCAGCTCGTCGGGATGGCCTTCGGCCACGATTCCAGGCGACGTGTAGATTTTGCGCGACGCGGAGATTGGCCCGGTTGTGACCTTGGGCGTTGCCATGTCGGATGGCCGAGTGAGTTTGTTCATAAAGTTCTCCTTGTCCCCCGTTGCCCGCCTCAAGCGACAGGGCGAGGGGCGGCGCGCGGCACGGGCCGGCGCTCGATGTCAAAGGGTTAACGGAAATAGGTGAGAAAGGCCGTGGCATAGCGATGCTCGCGCATTCCGTCCCTATCGCCGGCATGACCCGGATCAGGTTCAAAGGGTGCTCGCGATTGGGTTCGCGATCTCAGCCGGTCCACCGGCGCCCCTCGGATTTCATGCACATTGCTACCAGCGCGGCTCGAATTCAAGGCCGCATCAGAGGCAAGTCCCTTCCAATGCCCCGGCCTTAACCTCCCCCCAAGCGTTGTCCTAGCCAGCGCCACAAATCGCTGCCAAAACAAGCGCGAGCCACGCTCGGCAGCAACGAGCATCCGGCCAGACATCAGTTCGGAGACCAACGATGGACAATCTGTTCCTGCTCGCCGTTGCGGCCTTTGGCTGGGGCTTGAGCCTTGCGACCTACCGCCTGTTTGCCCGCTCGAACGGCTGGCCGATGGGCGCACTGCAGGCGGATTTGCCCTTTATCCCCGTTCTGCTGGGGCTGCTTGGTGTGCTGTCGGGATTGCTGTTTGCCGTTGCGCGCGCCTCGGAAGATAGTAGCGGCTGGATCATCCTGATTTTCGGGCTCGTGCTGGCCGCCGTTTGGACCGGGTTATTGCGGGTCGGCTCGCAGATCTCGATGTTTCTGGTGCCAGTCGTGACGTTCCTGCTGCTGCTTGGCTGGCTGGCGGCCCCGCTCGGCTTTGATGAGCGCAAATGGGCAACCGAGCAGCCGTCCGAGACGCTGAAGCGGCGCGGACTGTGGAAACCCGACGCGCTGCCGACGCCGGGCACAACGACCGATACGGCACCCTCGGGCCCGGCGACAGAGACCCCTGCGCAACCACAGCCCTGAGCCTCGTGCGCGCGGCCCCGGCCGAATCACTCAACGTCCGCTTGCCTCGACCCTGCTGGTTGCCAGCTGGCAGGCTCAGCCCGCTGCTGTGACAGGCGTGGATATCCGGCTGGGAGGATCCCTCGGGGCGGCTTGATTTGGACCGCGCTTAGACGTACTGGACCCAGTGATCGCACGAGGGTTAAAGTCTCGTAGATGTAAGCATTCCCGGTTGTTAGCAAACTTATCCCCGGGCGTCCTGCCGGCTGTACGATCTGGCGTTATCTGTCTACGTTGCAAGGAGCCGCCGATGGCCGTCCGCCGTCTTAACCCTGACCAGCCCGCCCACTTCGCCTTCACGGCGGACAATTTGGCCTGGGCAACGGCGCAGATTGCGAAATACCCAAGCGGCAAGCAGGCCTCCGCAATCATCCCGTTGCTATGGCGCGCGCAAGAGCAATCCCACGGCTGGCTGCCGGAACCAGCCATTCGCGCGGTCTGCGACATGCTCGGCATGGCTTACATTCGCGGGCTCGAGATCGCAACGTTCTACACGATGTTTCAATTGTCGCCGGTTGGCAGCAAAGCGCACATCCAAGTTTGCGGCACGACGCCGTGCATGTTGCGCGGTTCGAACGCGCTGGTTGAAGTCTGTAAGCGCCGGATCGCCGAACAGCAGCACGTGTTGAATGCCGACGGCGCGCTGTCGTGGGAAGAGGTCGAGTGCCTCGGCAATTGCGCCAATGCGCCGATGGTGCAGATCGACAAGGAAACGTTTGAGGATTTGACGCCGTCCATGCTTGAAAGCGTGATCGATGGCTACGTGATGGGCCAGCCGCCGCAGCCCGGTTCACAAACAGGACGGCAGGCTTCATGCCCGGCCAGCGGACCGACGTCGCTGACCGAAGCCTCGTTGTATGATGGCTCAGGCATCGGCGCATGGCGCAAACGGTTTGATGATGTCGCCGCGCTAACGGCGGCCCCCGTTATGCCAGCAGCTCCTGTTGCGAAGTTGCAGCCGGTTGCGCCGGCCGCCGCGCCGCCGATCCATCCAGGCACACTGACCGCGCTGACCGCAATAGCCAACGCCGGCCTCGTCAAGGAACTCAATGCGCGCGGCGATGGCAAGCCGCTATCGGTTGATGAACTCGGGCGCATGAAGGCCTCGGCCGTTTTGCGTGCGCCGCAGTTTGGTAGCGCTCCGAGTGCCGGTGATGGCAAACCGGACTTGCTGACGGCTGCGCGTGACGGCAAGGGCGATGATCTGGGTCTGATTTGGGGCGTCGCAGATACGCTTGCCGGCACACTCAACGCCATGGGCATCTGGCACTTCGATCAGATCGCCAAATGGACGCCTGCTAACGTCGCCTGGTTTGAAGCACAAATGGACGGCTTCAAGGGCCGCATCGATCGCGACAAGTGGGTCGAGCAGTGCCAGAGGCTGGCTGGCGGCTGGCGGCCTAACGGGTGCGTTGGCGAGAGGCCGAAGGCGTAAGTGATGACCAGCGAATTGGAAACCAGGGTCAACTCCGCGTCGCACGTGATGCGCATCGTCATCGCCATCGCCATCGCGGTGATCGCGCTAACGGCGTGGATGGCCTTTGAGTGGCTTCAAAATGGCAAACCCGTGCCGCTGTTTCTTATTCTGCTGATCGCTGGCATCGGACTTCCAGCGTTCGTTGAGTTGACCGCGCGCAACTATGATCGCCGCGCGCTCGCCGTGTGGACCAGCGCCATGATGGGATCATCAATGCTGGCGATCGCGGTTGAGGATCGCTCAATCTGGTTTGGGCTGTTGGGCGCGCTGTTCGCCATCGCAGGGCTGGTGTTGACTGCCTGGCCAGCTGGAAAGGACATGACGTGACGAAACTGAGAACGAAGCCGCTGCGGAACGCTTGCAGCAAACGCCAGCAGACAATCTCAAGCGCGCCAATGATGTACGCGATGCACCTGGCCATGATGCTGGTTGCGGCCGCCCCTGCAGCGCCGAGGAATACATAATGCTTCAAGATCAAGACCGCATCTTCCGCAACCTCTACGGCTTCCATGACGCCGGGCTCAAGGCCGCCATGCGCCGCGGCGCATGGGACGGCACGCATTTTCTGATCGCGCGCGGGCATGATTGGATCATCGACGAAGTCAAAAAGTCAGGCCTGCGCGGACGTGGCGGGGCTGGATTTCCAACCGGCCTCAAATGGTCGTTCATGCCCAAGGCCGATCCGCGTCCGAGCTATCTCGTGATCAATGCCGACGAGTCTGAACCCGGCTCGTGCAAGGATCGCGAAATTCTGCGGCATGATCCGCATCTCCTCGTCGAAGGCGCGCTGATCGCCTCGTATGCCATGCGCGCGCACACCTGCTATATCTACGTGCGCGGCGAATACATCCGCGAACGCGAAGCCTTGCAGCGCGCGATCGATGAAGCCTATGCGGCACGCCTCATCGGCAAGGGCAACACCAACGGCTGGGATCTCGACATTTTCGTACATCATGGTGCTGGCGCCTACATCTGCGGGGAAGAAACCGCGATGCTCGAAAGCCTTGAGGGCAAGAAGGGCCAGCCGCGCCTGAAGCCGCCGTTTCCAGCCAACGTCGGGCTCTATGGCGCGCCGACGACGGTCAACAACGTCGAGAGCATCGCCGTGGTACCTGACATTCTGCGGCGCGGGGCGTCGTGGTTTGCCGGTCTCGGTATTCCCAACAACACCGGCACCAAGCTGTTCCAGATTTCAGGTCACGTGGAGCGGCCCTGCGTCGTCGAAGAAGAGATGGGCATCCCGATGCGGGAGCTGATCGAGAAGCACTGCGGCGGCGTGACCGGCGGATGGGATAATCTGCTCGCCGTTATTCCAGGTGGCAGCAGCGTGCGCTGTATCACGGCTGAGCAGGCGACCGATGTGACCATGGATTTCGATGCGCTCGG
>JANMOL010000532.1:0-9191 GCA_031369245.1 Hyphomicrobium sp.
GTAACTGGCTCTTGCGCACGCGCCGCCGGCACCGCTAGGCACCCGGCTGCGGCCAGCACCACGGCGGCAAGGCCTACCGCCGCACCCCGTGAAGGCCAGCGCGGCCCCGCCCGGCGAACGGCGACCAGGCGTCGCTTAACCGGCAGATTATCGAGCATCACAGACAGCTTCACAGACAGCTTCACTGCGGTTGTCCTTATCAGGTCCAAAGGCCGCTCCGGGTCTGCTTGCAGGCCGTCTTGCAAGCGCCTAATGTCTACGCATGGACGCCGAACCTGACTGAGCCCCGCGCATTAAGCGAGGGGACGAGGCCGGGCGCAAGCGCTTTGACCGCACGAGTTGGCACGCCCGTGCGGCAAGACCGTGGCTTGCAGCGTCAGCAATGGCGGCAGGGCTTTCCACGGTGATCTATGCAACCGGGGCAACCGGGGCAGCCGGGAACGATTTCGCCGCCGGGCCCAAATCCGGGCAGGGTCCAATCACAGGCAGACGCATGTTCAAAGGCTCGATCACGGCGCTCATCACGCCCTTCAAGAATGGACGGCTCGATGAGGCCGCCTTCACGCGCTTCGTCGACTGGCAAATCACCGAGGGCACGCACGGCCTCGTGCCGGTCGGCACCACCGGCGAAAGCCCGACGCTCGACTTCGACGAGCACAAGCGCGTCATCGAGTTGTGCGTTGCAGCCGCCAAGGGCCGCGTGCCGGTGCTGGCTGGCACCGGATCGAATTCAACCGATGAAGCCATCGAACTGTCGCGCTACGCCGAGACGGCCGGCGCCGACGGCGTGCTGGTCGTGACGCCGTACTACAACAAGCCGACGCAAGAGGGGCTCTATCAGCATTACAAGGCGATCAACGATGCGATCAGCATCCCGATCGTGATCTACAACATTCCGGCCCGCTCGATCGTCGATATGTCGGTTGCGACCATGGCGCGGTTGTTTGAGTTAAAGAACATCGTCGGCGTCAAAGATGCCACCGCCAACCTCGCGCGTCCGTCCCAGCAGCGGGCCGCGATGGGGGCTGATTTCTGCCAGCTGTCGGGCGAAGACGCGACCGCGCTCGGGTTCATGGCGCACGGCGGACGCGGCTGCATTTCGGTTGCCTCCAACGTTGCCCCGCGGCTGTGCGCAGATTTCCAGAACGCCTGCCTGGCTGGCGATTACGCCAAGGCGCTGGTGTTGCAGGATCAGCTGATGCCGCTGCACGACGTGATGTTCGTTGAAACCAATCCGGGCCCGGTTAAGTACGCGGTCTCGCGGCTCGGCCTGTGCACACCCGAGATGCGCTTGCCGATGGTGCCGGTCGCAGAGGCCAGCAAGAACGCGGTCGATGCGGTGCTGGCTCAGCTTGGCCTGCTCGACGCCAAGGCGGCCGAGTAGGGCCAATGTCGAACAACGCTGCATTTTTTTCCTTCTCCCATTGGGAGAAGGTGCACCGTCGATGCGAAGCTTTGCTTCGCGATGACGGGGCGGATGAGGGGCTTGGGCGGGCTGGCCCTTTCCAGCATCGCTCTTGCTAAAGTCCCTCACCTGCCCGTCGGGCATCCACTCCCGTGCCGGGAGAGGAAAGTTTACTGCGAATAGATGGGCGAGCGCTTAATGGCCTCTAAAAGAGACGACGGCACCACCCTGATCGCCGAGAACCGCAAGGCCCGGCACGAGTTCTTCATCACCGACAGCTGGGAAGCCGGCGTGATGCTGCTCGGGTCCGAGGTCAAATCCCTGCGCGTTGGCCAGACCAACATTGCCGAAAGCTACGCTTCGATTGAGGATGGCGGAATCTGGCTGATCAACAGCTACATTGCCGAATACAAAGGCGCGTCGCTGTTCCAGCACGAGCCGCGCCGCAAGCGCAAACTGCTGATCCACGGCAGCGAGCTGGCCAAGCTCAAGATTGCCATCGAGCGCAAGGGCATGACCATCGTGCCGCTGGAGATGTATTTCAACACCAAGGGCATCGCCAAACTCAAGATCGGCCTGGCGGAAGGCAAGAAGCTGCACGACAAGCGCGAGACCGACAAAAAGCGTGACTGGGATCGCGAGAAATCGCGCATCATGCGGGACAAGGGGTGAGGGGTGTGCTGCAAGCAAACCTCCAGCAGGTTGATTGGTCGGCCTTGCCAAAGCCCGACGACGACGGGGCCGCGCGCCACCTCACCGGACTGCGCGTGCCTGATCATGCGCTGCAATCGACGTCGGGCGGCGCGGTCAATCTATCAGCGCTCGCCGGCCGGACGGTTCTCTACATCTATCCGATGACCGGTCAGCCCGGCGTTGCGCTGCCCGACGGCTGGGACGAGATCCCCGGCGCGCGCGGATGCACGCCGCAGAGCTGTGCTTTCCGCGATCACTACGCAGAACTGTTGCAGGCTGGCGCGGCTCGCGTATTCGGGCTCTCAAGCCAGGCGTGCGCTGATCAACGCGAGGCAGCCGGGCGGCTGCATCTGCCGTTTGCTCTGTTGTCCGACGCCGATCTGGCGTTCGCACGCGCGCTCGCATTGCCGACGTTTAGCTTACAGCACCGTGTGCTTCTCAAGCGTATGGCGCTCGTCATCGATGAGGCGGTCATCACAAAAGTTTTCTACCCGGCCTTTCCACCCGACCAGAACGCCGCCGATGTGCTGGCCTGGCTGAAGGACAACCCGATATGATCAAAGCAGCCAAATCCGACGCGCCCAACGCGCCAACCCCGACTGCCGCCCGCCACCTCATCGCTGGCACCCGGCTGCCTGATATTGCGCTCGCAGCCACACACGGAGCGCCCGTCAATCTGGCGCGCTATCAGGAACGCGCGATCGTGTTCGTTTATCCATACACCGGCACGCCCGGCCAGCCGAACCCGCCGGCTTGGGATACGATCCCCGGCGCACACGGCTCGACGCCAGAGGCGGAGGGCTTTCGCGATGCCTATCCAGCGTTTCAAGAACTTGGTTTTGAGGTCTTCGGCCTCAGCGCGCAGTCGATCGCCGGTCAGCGGGCGTTTGCCGCCCGCACCGGCCTTCCATTCCAACTTCTGAGTGACGCCGAATGGGGGTTTGCCAACGCACTCAAGCTGCCGCGCTTTGAGACCGGCGGCGTGAGCTATCTCAGCCGATTGACGCTGATCGTGCGCGACGGCGTGATCTACCGTTGCATCGATCCAGTCCCATCGCCCGCAACCCACGCCCGCGATCTGCTCGCTGAGATTACGGCGCGCTGAGTTCCGCTCGGATCGCGGCAAACACCGATCGAAACATGTCCGGCGTCAGCCGCCGCGTGTTGGTGTTGTAGCGCGAGCAATGGAAGCTGTCGTAGAGCACGCGGCCTTGCCCGCGATCATTGGCTCCTACGTCGTGGCGCGCGCCGTGCGCGAACGGATACGCCGCCTTGCGCAAACCCAAAGCGGTCAGTGTTTGATCGTGCGCGATGCGGCCAAGCGCCAGCATCACGGCGAGCTTCGGCAAGGCCGCGACACGCGCCTCGAAATACGGCCGGCAGGTGGTGATCTCGGCCGGTGTCGGTTTGTTTTCGGGCGGCACGCAGCGCACGGCATTGGTGATCATGCAGCCGTTGAGTACCAGCCCATCGTCAGGCCGGGCTTCATAGGTACCGGAGGCAAAGCCAAATTCCAGCAGCGTCGCGTAAAGTAGATCGCCGGCATAATCGCCGGTAAACGGCCGCCCGGTGCGATTGGCGCCGTTGCGGCCGGGCGCTAAGCCGACAATCAACAGCCGGGCATCGAAGCTGCCAAACGACGGCACCGCGCCGTTGAACCAGTCCGGCTCGGCCGCCGCGTTGGCCGCGCGATAGGCGACCAGGCGCGGACAGAGCGCGCATTGGGCCGGGGCCTCGGGTCCAACAATCGTCTGGCTCCCGCGCTCGCCGCCCATGTGCCCGCTGTGCCTGACATAACCTAGACCTCCTCAGCGAGGTCGTTGTCCTGATAGCCTGACTCGCGCGCCCCGTACGAGGGTGTGCGCGCCTGGAACGCGCGTGCCTCACGCTGCGGCGGGCGCGAGCCCTGATCGCGGCAGATCATCGACTCGAGATCGGCAATATCGATGAACTGGTCGGCTTGGCGGCGCAACTCGTCTGCCACCATCGGCGGCTGCGTTTGCAATGTCGAGATGACGCTGACGCGCTTGCCCTTTTGCTGGAGAGCCGCCACCAGCGAGCGGAAATCGCCGTCGCCCGAAAAAATCACGATGTGGTCGAGGCTGTCAGCCAGCCGCATGGCATCGACGGCCAGTTCGATATCCATATTGCCTTTGACTTTGCGCCGGCCGGTCGCGTCGGTGAATTCTTTGGTCGGCTTGGTCACCATGGTGAAGCCGTTGTAGTCGAGCCAGTCGATCAACGGCCGGATCGAGGAATATTCCTGCTCTTCGGCCAGCGCCGTATAATACAACGCGCGGACCAATTGGCCCTTCTGACGGAACACGCCCAGAAGCTTCTTGTAATCAATGTCGAAGCCGAGCGATTTGGCCGTCGCATAGAGGTTTGCGCCGTCGATGAATAGCGCCACCCGTTCGGTGCTGTAAAAGTGCATAGCTAAAGGTCCTAACCGCCGTCACGGCGCGCAAAACTGGATCAAAACGACCCGTATTTTCCCCAAAATCGCGGGTAATCCCGCAGCTTGGGGAGCATTTCACCGCATGCCTCATATAATCGCAGGCTACACCGTAGAACTACGTCTCCGGGCGCGAAACAGACTTATGCAACCCTGTTCAATGGGGCACAGCTTAGCCGTCTTTGAACGGACGAATGGTCCGTTCCGGCCTGCCAGCGGGTGTGGCTGGCCCGTCCTGGCCGGCCAAAGCACATGCCACCTTGGCCGCTCGCTGCAGATTTTGGCGTCGTTTGGCGCTTGATTTGCCAGCCGCAGCGTGGCACACCGAAAGGAGCAAGGCGTCGTGAGGCGGTCCTGTCGATAGTCTGCGCCTGCTTTTCTCGCCGACCACATTTGGCATCAGCCCTATGACTTTAGGGAAGGATTTCCCCCATGGCTCGCGTCACCGTTGAAGATTGCGTCGACAAGATTCCGAACCGCTTCGAACTGGTTCTCTTGGCAGCCCATCGCGCCCGGTCGATCGCCAACGGCAGCGCGATGATGGTTCCGCAGGAAAACGACAAGAACCCGGTCGTCGCGTTGCGCGAAATCGCCGAGCGCACCATCTCGCCCGACGACATGAAAGAAACGCTGATCAACTCGATCCAGAAGAACACCGAGGTCGATGAGCCCGAAGCCGTGGCAGCGCCGCTGCTGCCAGCCGATCGCCGCGCGCCGCAGCTTGGCCGTGACGATTCCTCGAGCGACACCCAGGTCGATGTGATGACGGAAGAGCAGCTGCTGCGCGGCCTCGAAAGCATGACACCGCTGGAGCCGTCGGCGAATATCGGCTCGGGCGGCGGTCCGCGCGACCGTGATCGCGACCCGCGTGATCGTGGCCGCTGAGCCCGCGCCAAATTTGATTGCAATGGACTGGATCACGGAAAACGCGGGCGGCCTTCAGGGCTTGGCCTGCGTTTTTTTGTGCCCGCTGTGACAGCAAGTCTTTCAAGTTGACCATGTCTTCGCGTACGCTTGGCGCCAGCGAGGAGTGCCACGACCTATGATGCGGCAATACGAACTCGTTGAGCGGGTTCTGAAGTACGATCCCAAAGCCGACGAGGCTCTACTCAATCGGGCTTATGTCTACGCCATGAAGGCCCATGGCAACCAGAAGCGTGCCTCGGGCGCGCCGTATTTTTCCCACCCGCTCGAAGTCGCAGCCATCCTGACCGAGCTGAAGCTCGATGACGCCACCATCGCGACCGCGCTGCTGCATGATGTGATCGAGGACACGGACGCGACTCGGACCGAAATCAACCAGATGTTCGGGCCGGAAATCGGCAGCCTTGTGGACGGTCTGACCAAGATCAAGCGGCTTGATCTCGTGTCCAAGAAAGCCGAGCAGGCCGAGGATTTCCGTAAGCTGTTGATCGCCATCTCCAGCGACATCCGGGTGCTGCTCGTCAAGCTCGCCGACCGGCTGCACAACATGCGCACGCTCGAGCACATGAAGCCCGAGAGCCGGCGGCGCAATTCGGAAGAGACGCTCGATATCTACGCCCCGCTCGCCGGTCTGATGGGCATGCAGACCGTGCGCGAAGAGCTCGAGGATCACGCCTTCCGCTGGCTGCATCCAGAAGCCTACCAGGCAGTCACTGAAAAGCTTGTCGAACTGCGCGCCCGCAACAAGGGCCTGGTAGAAGAAATCCGCCAGGCGCTGGCCCGCAAATTTTCAAGTGCCGGCATCAAGGCCGAGGCCTCCGGGCGCGAGAAAAAGCCCTACTCGATCTGGAGCAAGATGGAGCACAAGCAGATCAGCCTTGAGCAGCTCTCCGACTTGTTCGCGTTTCGCGTGACCGTCGATACCATCGAGGATTGCTATCGCGTGCTTGGTATCGTGCACACCACCTGGGGTACCGTGCCGGGGCGCTTCAAGGATTACATTTCAGCCCCCAAGCGCAACAATTATCAGTCGATCCACACCACCGTCTATGGCCCGCGCCATCAGCGCGTTGAACTGCAAATCCGCACCCACGCCATGCACCGGGTCGCCGAGTTCGGCATCGCAGCCCACGCACTATATAAAGAACAGCGGCCGCCGGTGGCCGAGCGCACAGTCAACGGCAGTGCGGAGCGTGCAGCCAACGGCAGTGCGGGGAGTGCTGGCAACGGCAGTGCCGCAAGTGCTGGCGCGTCAGCCGCCGCCATCAAACCAGCGCTCAAGGACGACAGCCCCTACGGCCGTCTGCGGGTGATGATCTCAACGCTGCTGCAAGCTGAAAACCCGGAGGAATTTCTCGAACACACCAAGCTCGAGCTGTTCCAGGATCAGGTCTTCTGCTTCACGCCGAAGGGCCGGCTGATTGCCTTGCCGCGCGGCGCGACGCCGCTCGATTTCGCCTATGCCGTGCACACCGACATCGGCAACGAAGCCATCGCCGCGTTCATCAATGGCCGCCACGTGCCAATCGATACACGGCTGCGCAACGGCGACGAAGTCGTCATCGAAACCTCGAAATCGCACGCCCGGCCCGCCGCCTGGGAAGCCTTCGCTGTCACCGGCCGGGCGCGCGCGGCCATCCGCCGGGCGGCGCGCGAAGCCGAAAAGCGCCGCTACATTGAACTGGGACGTCAGCTCGTCTCCTCAGCACTGAGCAGCGCCGGGCTCGACTACGTCGAAGACAAGATCAAAGCCGCCGCCCCGCGCTTCAACGTCAAGACCACGGACGTGGTGCTGGCCGCCGTCGGCCGCAACGACATTGCGCTGCCCGATTTGCTCAAGGCGCTGGTGCCAGCGTCTGTTGAGGCCGGCGAGGGCTATAAACCGCAACGCAAGTTCGGCCGGGCCGAAGCCCAGGACGGCTGGTTCAACATCGAAAAGGTCACCAGTCTTAAATTCCGGGCGTCCGATGGCGAAACCAAAAGTGCGATCTCGATTCGCGGTCCCAACAATGATTTGCCGGTGCTGTTTGCGCCCGGCGGCGCGGTGCCCGGCGATCGCATCGTGGGCGTGATGTCGCCGGGCGAAGGCATCCGTATTTTCCAGATCCACGCCCCGCGCCTCAATGATTTCGAGCACGCCAGCTGGATTGACGTCACCTGGGATATCGATCCCGAGCATCCGCAGCGGTTTCCTGCAAAAATCAGCGTGACGGCCGTCAACGCGCCGGGCTCGCTGGCGGAAATTGCCAAAATCATCGGCGAGTCGGGTGGCAATATCGACAATGTCAAAATGGCCCGCCGGGCGGCCGATTTTACGGTCATCCAGATCGAGCTCGAAGTCTTCGATCTGGTGCATTTGAACCACATTATCGGCGGCCTGCGCGCCCGCCCTACGGTCGCCAAAGTGGAAAGGCACTTTGAATGACGTATACGACTTTGGGTTTGCCGGCGTGCGGGGATGGCAAAGTGCGCGCGGACACAACATGGCTCGACAAATTTTCAACGGCCGGTCTCACGCTTTCCTGACGATCGCGGCTAAAACGCCCGCCGATCGCTCGGGCTGGAGTTTCGCGCGCAAGCAGGCCTCGGTCCTGTGGCGGCGGCTGCTGCGGCTTCGGGCGACGCCGCATGAAGTCGCGCTCGGCTGTGCAGCCGGTGTGTTTGCCGCCTGCACGCCCTTCCTTGGTCTGCAGATCGCCATGGCGGTGGCGATTGCCTTCGTGTTGCGCGTCAATGTTCCAGCCGCCGTCCTCGGCACGTTTGTCGGCAATCCGCTCAGCTGGCCTGCCATCTGGAGTGCATCCTACGTTGCTGGCGCCTGGGTGCTCGGCACCGAGCCGGCTGTCGCCGCCAACCATTTGGCCGCACAAGCGACCCGTCTCAGCGCGCAGTTAATGGCGCCAGCGCCCATCGCGCTGGATGCTGCCGTTGTTAACCTGTCGCCGTTTGTCGCGCCGATGGTTGTCGGCGGCTTGATGATCGGCTTGCTTGCAGCGGCCGGGAGCTATTATCCTACGCGCCGGGCCGTGCGCGTTTTCCAAAAGCGCCGCCGGACCAGTTGAGCCGGCGACAGCTCCGGCGTTCCCCACGCGGTCAAGTGAAGTTCGTGAAAACAGTTCATCATCCAGCGGCGTCAGCCCTGCGCCTTGGCGTCAATATCGATCACGTCGCAACACTTAGAAATGCCCGCGGCGGGCTGCATCCCGATCCGCTGCGCGCCGCCCACCTGGCGATTGAAGGCGGCGCCGACGGCATCACCGCGCATCTGCGCGAGGATCGCCGGCACATTTCCGATACCGACATCACGCGCCTCAAAAACGAGCTGACCCGGCCGCTCAATCTCGAAATGGCCGCGACCGCTGAAATGCTGACAATTGCCATCCGCCATGTGCCGAATGCCTGCTGTTTGGTGCCCGAAAACCGCCAGGAACGCACCACCGAGGGCGGGCTTGAGGTGCGCGGCGCGCTCAAGACACTGACGCCCTACATCGCCCGATTGAAGGACGCCGGGATCCGCGTCTCGCTGTTCATCGAGCCCGATCTGGCAACCATTGAAGCCTGCGCCAAAGCTGGCGCCGACATCGTCGAATTGCACACCGGGCGCTATTGCCACGTAGCGCTCGCCAACGACGCATCGGGCATCGCGCGCGAAGTGGCGCGCCACGCGGCGGCGGCGGCCGCGGCCAAAGCCGCCGGGCTCGAAGTGCACGCCGG
>JANMOL010000547.1:0-4091 GCA_031369245.1 Hyphomicrobium sp.
TAGCTCTTGTGGACCTCGGTGACGACTTGGTTCCACAGCACGCCGGTCTTCATGACGTTGCGCTTTTCAGCCGAGTGCACCTTGCCGCCGCGCTTGCGGGCCAGATCGAACGCGACTTTGGCGATGCGTTCGATTTCGCGCGAGGTGTAGAGCTGGGTATCGACGGCACGGCGTTCGCCGTTCTCCAGTGTGACGATTTCTTTCGGCTCGCCGAAGTAAACGCCGCCCGTCAGCTCGCGCACGATCATGATGTCGAGGCCTTCGACCAGCTCGCGCTTGAGGCTCGAGGCGTCGGCGAGTGCCGGGTAACAGATTGCGGGCCGTAAATTCGCGAACAGATCGAGGTCTTTGCGCAGCCGTAGCAGGCCGGCTTCGGGGCGGTGAGCGTAGGCCACCTTGTCCCACTTCGGTCCGCCCACCGCGCCAAAGATGATCGCATCGGCGGCGTGGGCCTTGGCCATAGCCGCGTCCGTGATCGAGACGCCGTGGACGTCATAGGCCGAGCCGCCAACCAGATCGCGTTCAACCGTGAATTGGCCCTTGGTGCTGCGGGCATTAAAAAACGCGATCAGGCGCTCGACTTCGGCCATGGTCTCAAGGCCGATGCCGTCGCCGGGAAGCAGCAAAAGGGAATGCGTGGTCATGGGATCCTGCCGGGTGTCGGGTGGGTGTAGGGCCCGCCCGTCAAAGAGAGCGGATATTGAAGCCAGGGAGTGCTAGCCTCTCACTGCCGATCCGGCAAGCGAGCGGGATCGGCGAGGCATGGCCGGGGGCACTATGGCGCAGCGGGTGGGATTGTTCCGGGGGCAGTGGCGGGTCGCGGCGGGCGTTTTCGCCGTGCTCTTGCCAACCACGCTCGCTGCCCAAACACGGCCCGAACTCTCGCTGCCGCTGGTCTGCGAGCCGCATAAGACCTGCTTCATTCAGAGTTATGTCGATCTCGATAGCGGCCCGGGCGAGCGCGATTTCGCCTGCGGCGGCGCGACCTATGACAAGCACAGCGGGATCGATTTCCGGATTTTGTCGGCCGAAGCGGCCAAGGCCGGTGTGCCGGTTGTGGCGTCCGCTGATGGCACCGTCAAAGGCCTGCGCGATGGCGTCACGGACATTTTTCTGCGAGACGCACAAAAGGACGGCCAGGCGCCTGAGGTTACCGGCCGGGAGTGCGGCAACGGTGTTGTGCTCGATCACGGCGGCGGCTGGGAAACCCAGTACTGCCATATGAAGCAAGGCAGTGTGCGGGTCTCGAAGGGCCAAAGTGTCAAACGCGGTGAGCGGCTCGGCGATATCGGATTTTCTGGCATGGCGGACTTTGCGCATGTGCATCTGTCGGTCCGCCACGATGGTAAAATCATCGATCCGTTTTTGCCGGACGCGGTCGATGGCGCCTGTCAGCGCGACGGCAAGGGTGCGGGCATGTGGCAGCCGGCAGCGGCCGCGTCGTTCCCGTATCGCAATGGCGAGATCATCAGCGCTGGATTTGCCGGCGACGCGCCCGATCACAACGCGCTGGAGCGCGACAACAAGCAGATCGTGGCGCTGACGCCCGCGTCGCCCGCGTTGCTGTTTTATGCCCGCTTAATCAATTTGCGCGGCGGCGATCGTGTTCATCTCGTTGTCACCGGCCCTGGCGGAACGCTCGCCGATCAGGTGTCCGAGCCGCTCGAACGCAACAAGGCAACGTACCTGTCGTATGCAGGAAAGAAGCGCAAAGACATGCCGTGGGCGCCCGGCCGCTACGAAGGGCGCGCTGAAATCATTCGAGATGGCGCGGTCATCGCGACGGCCGTCGGCAGCACGGAGTTGCGCTGAAGTCTAGCTGGCGAACGGCAGCGGAAATGCCAGCGTGAAGCCGCCAATCGTTGCGGCGGCACCCAGAATTCCGACGATCGCACTGCCAGCCAGCAACGATGCGCCGCCCGATATGATGGCAATCGAGGCCAGCACGATGGCGATCTGCAGCAGCGCCTGACCGTAATCGAAGTACGGTCCACGCCTGAGCGATTCGTTGCGCGCCCCTTCGAGGGCTTTGCCCTTGGTGAACAGCTCGTCGAGGCCTTCTTTGCGCTCGGGATCGCTGGTCAGCTTTTTTTCCTGCTCGCGATACTCAGCGATCTTGTCCTGAATGATCTTTTTGGCGTCGTCGGGAGCGCCCGGCGTTGCCTTTAACATGATGTCGAGCTGATCCGTGCTCAGCCGCACGGCTTGGCGGCGGGCGTTCTTGGCTTGGAAAAACGCCCAGGTATTCGAGGCTTCGATATTTTTGAGCATGGCATCTTGCGCCGCATTGCCTGCGCCCATGCTGCAGATCGCCAAGAAAACCGCGAGAATACCGATGTAGACGCCGATCTTCTTATCGCGGTGGCGGGCGTTTTGATTGTCCGCATCGTGGGAAAGCTGATCCCAAACCATCCATTGTCTCCGCTGCAATCGGTCAAACTTAACGATCAGATGATCCGGTCTTCGGGCGGGGCCGCCAGCGAGCGCGCAGGCAAGAGATCCTTGCGGTCGATCGAGCGGCCGTCGGCGCCAAGGCGATACAAAATCGGCGCTCCGGTGGCAAGTTCGCGCTGTAAAATTTCATCACCCGAAAGGCCCTCAAGGATCATGATGAGCGCGCGCAGCGAGTTGCCGTGGGCCGCGACAATGACGTTTTTGCCAAGTGCAATCTGCGGCCAGATTTCACGGTCGTAGTAGGGCTTCACGCGCGCCAGAGTATCTTTAAGGCTTTCGCCGCCGGGCGGCGCGATATCGAACGAGCGCCGCCATTGCATGACTTGGGTCTCGCCCCACTTCTTGCGCGCCTCGTCCTTGTTGAGGCCGGAGAGTTCGCCGTAATCGCGCTCGTTGAGAGCGGCATCGCGTGTGATGGGAACGTCCGGCTGATTGATCTCGGCCAGAATGATATCGAGCGTATGCTGGGCGCGCTTGAGAACGCTGGTGAAGGCGATGTCGAACTTGATGCGATGATCCTTGATCATTCGTCCGGCGACGCGCGCTTCAATCAGGCCTTTGTCGGTCAAATCCGGATTGCGCCAGCCGGTGAACAGGTTCAAGCGATTCCATTCGCTTTCGCCGTGGCGAACCAGAACCAGCACGTTGTCGGTTAGCGGATCTGTCATTAGGTCTTGAAGCCGTTTCCGTAACCGGTTTTCATCGTTCGTCAGGTGGTACTTATCGCCGTCAAATACCCAACACATCGGCCATCGAATAGAGCCCGGGCGCGCGGCCTTTTCCCCACAATGCCGCTTTGACCGCGCCGCGTGCAAAAATGCCGCGGTCGGCGGCCAGATGCGTGAGTTCAATGCGCTCGCCGTCGCCGGCGAAGATGACGGTGTGATCGCCGACAACGCTGCCGCCACGCAACGTTGCAAAGCCGATGTCGCCGCTCTTTCGGGCGCCGGTGTGGCCGTCGCGGCTGCGCACCGATTTTTCGCCCAATGGCACGGCGCGTCCTTCGGCGGCGGCTTGACCGAGCATGAGGGCGGTACCCGAGGGAGCATCAACTTTCATGCGGTGGTGCATCTCGACGATTTCAATGTCGTAGTCTTCGCCTAGTGCTGCCGCGACTTTCTTCGTCAAGGCGGCCAGCAGATTGACGCCCAAGCTCATGTTGCCGGCTTTGACGATCGCGGTGCGCTGCGCGGCATCGTTGATAGCGGCTTGGCTGGCTGCATCAAAGCCGGTGGTGCCGATGATGTGTACGGTGCCCGAGGCGGCGGCAATCTGCGAAAATAACACGGTGGCGGCGGGGCTGGTAAAATCCAGGATGGCATCGGCCGATGCGATGACGCGTTGGGCGTCGGGCGAAATCACAACGCCGAGCGGGCCAAGGCCTGCCATGACGCCGAGATCCTGGCCAATCGCTGGCGAATCGGGTGGCTCGGTGCCGCCGCTGACGGAGCACCCGGGAGTGGCTGCGATCGCACGCACCAGTTCCCGCCCCATACGCCCGGCCGCGCCCATAACGGCAATTTTCATGGCGGCTCCAGGATCCCTAGTCATTGCGTGATGCCGGGGTATAGCAACGGCGCTGGATCAGCGGAAGTGCAGGGCTACTGAATTCGCTGCGCGGTGAACAGGCGCGTGCA
>JANMOL010000577.1:0-1785 GCA_031369245.1 Hyphomicrobium sp.
GGGCGCTTCTTCCCAGGTGGTCGATGGCAGCATCACGACGCGTTGCCCAAGACGGGCAAAGCGATAGCCCAAATCAGCATCCTCGGTGACGTTGAACGGGTCCCATGCACCGGCTTCGACCAGCCGATCGCGCCGAAAGTGGTTCGATGTCCCGCTCAACGGCAGCGGCCACCCGAGGCTAACGAGTGCCGGCAGAATAGCGTCGAACAGCGCGGCATATTCGAGCGTAAACTGCCGGGTCAGCGCGCTGGCACCAGGATTATAGATGTTCAGCCGCGCTTGAAAACAAGCCACCTCGTCACCGGCAGAGGCAAACGCCGCAACCGCGCGGCGCAGCTGATCGGGGTCAGGGATATCCTCTGCATCATAGACAGCGACCAGCGATCCGGTCGCGAACATCAATCCATAGTTGAGTGCGCGCGGTTTGGTCTTGGGTGAGCCCGCGGGCACCGTCAGCACTGTCATGTGAGCGGCAAGGCCCGCCCGCTGAAGCGCGTGCCGTGTCTCAGCATCATCGAGCTCGGTCAGGAACAGGATGTCGAGCCGGTCGGCCGGATAATCGATCGCTGCCATGGCCGCGACCAGCGCGGGCGCGACGGCAGCTTCCCGGTAAAGCGGGACGAGCACGCTGTAGTGCGGCAGCGCGTCATCGCTCGCACGATCGCACGCGGCGTACACGTCTGGCCGTGCGCGCCACAGCAGCCACAAGGCCGCCAGCCGCACCACCACGATCATCATAAATGGCAGCGCCAGCAACAGAGCAGCGATTTCACGTCCCGCCGCTGGAGCCGCCAGCACGACGGACATCAGCACACCCGTCGCCAGCAGCGGAGCGCGCCGCTGCCACGGTGTCAGCCCGCTAGCAGCAGAAAAATGCGGTTGAATTTGCTTGAGGTTATCGACCGCAATGTCGTCGAAGTGCGGCCCATGCGGCGAAGCCAGCATTGCAGCCCGCAGCCCACCGCCGCCTCGATGCGCGCCCGACGAATTCCGCCCCGCCGCCATGCCCGACCCGCCAACTGCCGATAGTCCCCGCCAAATTTCCGGCTGACTATAGCGGTATACGGCTTTTTCGTTTACCCGTCGCGCCAGAATAGCATCGTCACCCGCATCGTCACCGGCATCGCCGGCGGCAGCGTTTGCCAGCAGCGGAGACAGCCTTTGCGAGCCCATCGGCCAGCTCTGAAATGTGCAGCTTTTGCTGCATTAGGTGCATGGCTGACCTATAGCGTGTGCAGTGCAATACCCGGGCACGCTCAAACCGTGGCGCCGCCGGCCGCTCTCAAGGACCCGCTGGGCACCGCCGCACCGGCCCAGCCAGCAGAGGCCAAACCGCGCCGGGTCGTCGTCCGCTTTTTGACGGACAGTGACTTTCCGCCCTTCAATTTCTACGACGAAGACGGTGTTCTGGTCGGCTTCAATATCGATCTGGCGCGCGCCATCTGCCTCGAACTCAGCACCTCATGCGATATCAAGGCCCGGCCGTGGGACGAGTTGTTTACAGGTCTGGCGACGGGCGAGGCGGATGCCGTGATCGCTGCCCATAAAATCACCGACAAGGCGATCGCCAGCGTCGATTTCACCGATCGGTATTTCCACACACCCGGCCGGTTTGCCGGCCGAAAGGAAAGTCCGGAAACCGAAATCTCGCCATCAGGCCTCGACGGCAAACGCATCGGCGTCGCCAAGGGCACCGCGCACGAAGCCTACCTCAAGACATTTTTTCGCGACAGCCCGCTGACGCTGTTCGAAAACTCCGACCTCGCGCGCGAAGCCCTGGCCGCC
>JANMOL010000589.1:0-1531 GCA_031369245.1 Hyphomicrobium sp.
GTCGATGTCATCCTCGAAGACGGCAGCATGGGCCGGGCAGCCGTCCCATCGGGCGCGTCCACCGGCGCACACGAAGCCATCGAACTGCGCGACGGCGATCAAGCCCGCTATCTGGGCAAGGGCGTGCTCAAGGCCGTCGACTCAGTCAACGCCGAGATTTTCGACGCGCTCAGCGGCATGGACGCTGAAGACCAGCGCGGCGTCGACGCCGCCATGATCCAGCTCGACGGCACCAAGAACAAAAGCCGGCTGGGCGCCAACGCCATCCTTGGCGTCTCGATGGCAACGGCGAAAGCTGCCGCCGAAACCAGCAACCTGGCGCTCTACCGCTACATCGGCGGCGCCAACGCGCACGTCCTGCCGGTGCCGATGATGAACATCATCAACGGCGGCATGCACGCCGACAATCCGATCGACATTCAAGAATTCATGATCATGCCGGTCGCAGCCGAAACGGTGGCCGACGCCATCCGCATCGGTGCGGAAATTTTCCACACCCTCAAGAAGAACCTGAAGGACGCCGGTCACAATACAGCCGTTGGCGACGAGGGCGGATTTGCCCCCAACCTCAAAAGCGCCGACGACGCGCTGACCTTCATCATGCGCGCGATCGAGAAGGCCGGCTACAAGCCCGGCAGCGATATCATGCTGGCGCTCGATTGCGCGTCGACCGAATACTTCAAGGCTGGCAAATACAACCTCGCGGGCGAAGGCAAGGTGCTCGATAGCGCGGCCAACGCAAAATACCTCGCTGACCTCGTCGCCCGCTTCCCGATTATTTCGATCGAGGACGGCATGGCCGAAGACGACTGGGCCGGGTGGATAGCGCTGACCGATCTGATCGGCAGCCGCTGCCAGCTGGTCGGCGACGATCTGTTCGTCACCAACACCGAGCGCTTGGCCCAGGGCATCAAGACGGCCACCGCCAACACCATTCTCGTCAAGGTCAACCAGATCGGCACACTGACCGAAACGCTCGACGCCGTCAGCATGGCCCAGCGCGCCGGGTACACCGCGGTGATGTCGCATCGCTCGGGGGAAACTGAAGATTCAACGATCGCCGACCTCGCAGTCGCGACCAACTGCGGCCAGATCAAAACAGGCTCGCTGTCGCGCTCCGACCGGCTGGCGAAGTATAACCAACTCATCCGGATCGAGGGCGAGCTGGGCAATGTCGCGCACTATGCCGGGCGCAGCGTGGTGCGCGGCGCGGGCGCGTAAAAGCGAGGCAGATGGCTCTCGCAACGGGAGTCGCCGGGAGCAAGACTAAACCCTTCCGTCCCATCAGCCGGCTCTCTGGACACGAGAGTCGCTCGCGCCCAAGTTTATCCCGTCCGGCGCGAGCGGCCGGCTCCCCGCAGGGGAGTCGCTCGCGCCCAAGTTAAGAGTAAAATCGTCGCAAGAGATATTTTTCGGGCACGTGCTATAACTAGGCTTTGGAAAGCAGGACGAAAATGGCGACCGCAAAGAAAAAGCCCCCGGCAGCGAGCGCAAAGCCCGCCAAAGTTCCGCGCGCCAAAAAAGCCCCGGT
>JANMOL010000597.1:0-7373 GCA_031369245.1 Hyphomicrobium sp.
GCGCCGAGGCGATCTCGCGCGTCGCCTTCAATGAGCGTCTTGAAGCGCTCCATCTCGCCTGGGAGTGCGGCAATCAAGCTGGCTGTTTGCTGCGCGAGAACCGGCACCAGAAACACGAACGCGGCCGCGATCAGCACGGTCGAGAGCAGCAGCAGGACGGTTGCTGACACCCAGCGAGGTACATGCAGGGCCGCCAGTGCATCGACCACGGGATTGAGAAAATAGGCCAGCACAAAACCGATGACGAACGGCAAAAGAACCGGTGCCAGAACGCTGAGCAGAACGGCCAATAAAACGGCCGCCACCAGCCAAAATAGCGCATGACGCTCAAGCTGCATGGAGCCCATTTCCTTTGATCCGTGCTGGTCCTGTGATCCGTGCTGGCCCTGTGATCCGTGCTGGCCGAGACATAGCATCATGCGCCGCCAGCAGCGATCAGGTTTTCGATCCGGTCGATTCAAACAGTGTCATATGCCGCAGCCAGACGCGCAGGTAGGCCGCCAGCGAGGTCAGCGTCAAACCGGCTGTCAGCCATGTCAGGGCGAGCACTGGGCCTTTCAGCCGCAGACCAAATGCCTCGTTTGCCAGAACCGTAGCGGCCAGCACGATTTGCGCGACGGTGTTTAATTTGCTGACAACGAGCGGCTTCATCGGCGTTGGATGATTGAGCAGCCATGACAGAACGATGGCGATGACGATCAGGACGTCGCGCGACACCACGATAATGACGACCCACGACGGCAGCCGCTCCGTGACGCCGAGCGCAATGAAGATGCAGACGATCAGCAGCTTGTCGGCGATCGGATCGAGATAGGCTCCAAGCTCTGTTTCCCAATTGAAGCGCTTGGCGAGGAACCCATCAACTGCATCGGAAATTCCAGCGATGACGAACGCCAGAAACGCCGCTTGAAGCTGGCCAGACAGCAGAAGCCAGAAGACGATAGGGACAAGGATGACGCGGCCGAGCGTAATAAGATTAGGGATGCTCACGCCTGAATTCCTGTGTCTCGCGATGCCCATTTTGAGCGCCGCGCCCGCTGAACGCGGTTGGCCGGTCCCTGTCAGCTGGAACCTGTTCTCGCAACCCTAGCCTTTGCGCATTCACGCCGTCGAGAGCGTTGAGGACGGCCGGCGCATTTGATCTTGGATGAAAACGCGATCGCCACGCGCACGGACTGGCGAATAGTCCTCAAGACTGGGATAGACGCGTTTGATATCAATAGTTTGCCCGCAGGATCCAGCCGCCGCCTGAGTTGGCCAGATTGAGCCCGCGACCGCCGATTGCGTTCGCAAGGCTCTGCGCGCCACCCGGGAACCGCAGTGCAACATCGGCGTTGCGGGCAGATACCGTCGAGATATCGAGTTCTTCGACGCCGGGAGTATCGAGCAGCTGCGAGCGGATATCGTTCCACTGCGCTAGGCTGTTGAATTCAGCGATCAGCAGGATGCGCTCGCCGCCAGCGCCTGCCATTGGAGCGCCGCCTGCCGACCACGCCGGCTGGGACTCCGCCGGTTGATCGCTTGCCGGCGCACCCTTGAGCGATTTCCAGCGTCCTTCGAGCACGCCGAGTGCGACCACGGCTGCGAGTTCAGAGGTATAGGCGACATCGCCATCTTGCAGGCGGTAGTTGCGTTTCAGCAGGATCGGGCCAACGGCGTCTTGGCCCGCCAGGGTTACAACCATTTTTTTGGATGCAAGATCCGGTTCCGCGATCGCCAGCAGAATGCGATCGGTTTTATATTCGCTCGTGAGAATGCGGATGGCGCTGTCGTCGCCATCGGTTAGCATCTTGACGGTATCGTTGTGGATCACAGTCTTCAATTGTTCGAGCTTGACCGGGGTCAGCGTGTGTTCGAGATCGAGGCCGTTCCAGGCTTCGCGCCATGCGCCGGTATCGTTGGAGGCCTGAGCGGTATTGCCCTGGCGTGTGACGACGACGACAGTCACCGCTTCAGCCTGCTGCTCAATAAATGGAATGCCTTCGCGCTGCAGAGCGGCACGCACCGCGTCTGGCTGAAACGAGAAATCGAGGCTGGCGATGTAGTCGGTGGACGAGTTGCGCTCGGAGCGGACCGCCACGCCCGACAGCATGTCCGCCGCCTTGACGCTTGAAAGCCTGGAAATCTGCTTATAGGCCGTGACCGGAATGATGCGCTTTAGGAGCGAGCGAAATGCTGCCTGCTGGCCATCTGCCAGCGCCTTGTCTTTGGCGGCAACGGCGTTCTTGTCACTGGCTTCGACGGGGTAGTTGGCGACAGTGAACGCCATGTCGCCGCGCGCCGCAACGGCGCTGGAGATCGTGCCAGTGATCGCGCCGGTGATCGCGCCGGCGGCGGCCAGACCGGCACCGATTAAACCGAATGCTGCGCGAAAGTGCTTCGGCACGCCCCATTCCCCCCAAAGACATAGCCCTATCAGACCGGTGCATCCCGCCCCAGTGCACCACATCGGGGCGCACGTTGCCGCATCCAGTGTGAGCTGCTACGACCCCCAACACGCCTTGGCAATGGGGCAAAAGTGAGTTTAACACGGCTCGGAATAGAATGCCCGCCAAGCCTGAGCCTTGCCGCTCATCCGCACCTCGCGAGGACCGATGTCGCACTCTGAAGCCTCGGACGCCAAGCCCATCACGTATCGCGACTCCGGCGTCGACATCGATGCCGGCAATGCGCTCGTCAAAGCCATCAAGCCGCTGGCAAAGTCGACCAGCCGCCGGGGTGCCGACGTCGACCTCGGCGGATTTGGCGGATTGTTCGATCTCAAGCGGGCTGGCTTCAAGGATCCCATCCTGGTTTCAACCAACGACGGCGTCGGCACGAAACTCAAAATTGCGATCGACACCGGGCAACACGCGACCATCGGCATCGATCTTGTCGCGATGTGCGTCAACGATCTGATCGTGGCCGGTGCAGAACCGCTGTTCTTTCTCGATTACTTCGCGGTCGGCCAGCTCAACGTTGCGGTGGCCCGCGAAGTGATCGCCGGCATTGCCGATGGCTGCCGGCAAGCCCACTGCGCGCTGCTGGGTGGCGAAACCGCCGAGATGCCCGGTCTGTACCAAAAAGGCGATTATGACCTTGCGGGATTTTCGGTTGGCGCGGCGGAGCGCGGCGAAATTCTTCCCCGCGGCGATATCGCGATCGGTAATGTGCTGATTGGCCTGCCATCCTCTGGCGTGCATTCGAACGGCTATTCGCTGGTCCGCCGTCTCGTCGCTGAAGCCGGATTGCAGTGGGCCGATGCGGCACCCTTTGCACCCGGCAGAACCGTTGCCGAAGCGCTGCTGGAGCCGACGCGGATCTACGTCAAACCAATCCTCGACGCGTTGCGCGCGACCGGTGGCGCTGGACCCGGCGGCGCGATCAAAGGACTGTCACACATCACCGGCGGCGGGTTATCGGAAAACATCCCGCGCGTCCTGCCCGCCAGCGCTGCGGCATGCATAGATTTAGCGTCGTTCAAAGCGCCGCCGGTGTTTGGATGGCTGGCCAAAACAGGCCGTCTCGATGACGCCGAAATGCTGCGCACCTTCAACTGCGGCATCGGCATGGTTGTCATTGCAGATCAGGCGCGCGCCACTGAGGTGCTGGCAGCGCTGAAGACCGGCGGCGAGCACGCGCTGGTCATCGGCGAGGTGATTGCGCCGTGGGGCGAAAAATCTGACGCCAAAGGCAAGGGCGAAGCGAACGCGGTGAAGTACATCGGGCAGATGGCACAATAGAGCGATGCGACACCGATGTCCGAGCTCACAAGAGCTGGCCGCCGCCAATTGAGGAACGCCTGAACAATGGCAAATAAACCACCACAGGATCGCGTCTCACTTGCGCCCTATCTCAGAACCTTCGCACTTGTGTATGCGCTGCTGGCGGCCATCGTGGGCGTCGTTGTTGCTTGGTTCAACATCGAGAACAGCGCGATGGGCATTATCACCGCATTTGCGGCGGTCAGTGCACCGGCGCAGAGCTTCACCACCACCCACAATCGCTTGATGACGCGCGGCGAACTCGGTCGCTTTGCATCTTACGGCACCCTTATCACTGTCGCGATTACGGCGATGCTGGCCGCCGGTTTCTATCTGGCGTACGTTGGCACCGATAATGCTGGCTCATTTTTGCAAGAGACCTGGGCAAGGTTGGCCGCTGATGCATCGATTGTCGCGATAGCTGTGCCCATTGTTTTGCTTGTCACGTGGTTGGTTCTTTATCTCGCTGCATGGCAATTTGGCCGGCAGGCGTTCAAAGCCGCGCAACTGCGAAAAACGCCATCATGACCCAGACCAAAACCCGCACGGCTATTTTAATTTCGGGCCGCGGCTCGAATATGCAGTCACTGATCACAGCAGCGTGCGCGAAGGATTATCCAGCAACGATCGTGACGGTGATCTCGAACCGCCCCGACGCGACGGGACTTGCGTGGGCGCGCTCGGAGAAACTCGAAACGGCGGCGCTCGATCATAGGACGTTCAAATCGCGAGACGCCTTCGAGACACAGCTGCAAAAGATGCTGGATGCCGCCGGCGTTGAGTTGATCGCGCTTGCCGGCTTTATGCGCTTGATGACGCCCGCGTTCGTTCAGCGATGGAACAATCGGATGATCAACATCCACCCGTCGCTGCTGCCAAGCTTTAAAGGGTTGCATACGCACGAGCAGGCCCTGGCCGCAGGTGTCAAAATCACCGGCTGCACGGTTCATTTTGTCAGGCCTGAGATGGACGCCGGGCCCATCATTGCCCAGGCCGCCGTAGCCGTGCTGTCGGCCGACACACCGGTTACTCTGTCCGAACGGGTGCTGGCTGCCGAGCACACGCTTTACCCGGCCGCCCTCAGCCTCGTTGCATCGGGCAGGGTTCGCGTCGAGGGCGAAAAAATCGTTATTTCAGAAGAGATTAACCATAACACGCCACTTTACTCGCCAGCGCTCTAATGCGGCGTTAGGTGGCGATCATCCGTCGTCATTGGAGCGACACGCCAGCGCAGGCGGGGCGCCACATAGACAGGCGGTCCCGGAGCCGTAATATACCGATGCCC
This sequence comes from Hyphomicrobium sp., assembly GCA_031369245.1. GTDB lineage: Bacteria > Pseudomonadota > Alphaproteobacteria > Rhizobiales > Hyphomicrobiaceae > Hyphomicrobium_B. The sequence continues at coordinate 5,029 of JANMOL010000597.1, forward strand.
AATCTGGCGGGGCCCAATCCGGCGGGGGACGTACGGATTTATTGGAACAATTTTTGCAGCACTCTGCGTCGCAGAAGGCTGCCGACCAGCAGGGCTGACAGCCGCGGCCGCGCCGATTTTGACCCCGCGCCTGATTTTGGAGACGTTTGAATGGATACGACCGCCAGCCATGCCCAGGGCCTCGGCGATGAGAGCAGCATCTGGTTCAAGCTGACCCCGCTCCTGCGCGGCGATCCTGAAAACCCGATGCGGATCTTGATGCACATGATGGAGCGCTACGGCCCGGTGCTGCCGGTCAACCTGGCCAACCAGCGCATCGTGCTGATTTCCGAGCCGGAATATTTCAAGCACGTCTTGGTGACCAAGGCCGATAACTACATCAAATATTTCGATGGCCTGAAGCCCATCTTCGGTAAGTCGATGATCACCAACGATGGCGCTCTCTGGCAGAAAATCCGGATGCCGCAGCAGCCCGCGTTTCACCCCGATATGTTTGCCGAATACATCCCGTATTTCCTGAAGGCAATACAAGCCAAGATGGATCTGTGGGCCAAGCTGGCGCAATCGGGCGAAACATTTGAGATGGTCGAGCAAACGTGGACGCTCGCCGCTGACATGATCTGCAAGGCGTTGTTCAACCGCGATATGCCGTTCAATCCGCACGTCGTATTCAAGTGCGTGAAAACCTATACCGACGTGATGAACCACCGCGACATCCGCTTGCGCAAGCAGGCTGGTGAAGTGTTTGAGATGGGCGACGAAGACGCGGCCAAGGCCATGGAAATCTGGGCGAACGTTCCCGACGCTGTAATGAGCGCCAACCCGCGCGAAGACCGCGAGCGCACGCTGCTGAAAATGATTGAGGCGGCGGTTGCTGATCCAGCCGTGCCTGAGTTCGATCATCAGCAAGCGATCGACGAATTGAAGCAGTATCTGTGGGCTGGCACCGAGACGACAGCCCTGACGCTCGCTTGGGCGCTCTATGAAACGTCGCGCCGCCCGGAGGCTGCCGAGCGCATCCGCCGTGAAGGCGAAGAGGTCTACGGCGACCGCGCGCCAACCGCTGCTGATTACTCAGGGCTGGCCTACACCCGCGCTGTCATCCAGGAGACGATGCGGCTCTATCCGCCGATCTGGGGTCTCATTCGCGTGGCCGTTGAGGCTGACGAAATCGGCGGCAAGGAAATCAAGCCGGGCGATCGCGTGACGCTGTTTGCCTATGGCGCGCATCACAACCCGAAATTCTGGGACGAGCCCGAAGAATTCCGGCCCGAGCGCTGGATGGCGGGCAACGCCAAGAAGCAAGTCAAATACAGCTATCTGCCGTTTGGCGCGGGCAAACGCTCGTGCATCGGCGGGGCCATGAGCCAGGTCGAAAACACGCTGGCACTGTCGATGCTGCTGCGCCGCTTCCGGCCCGAATATGCCGGACCCAATCCCGCTGGCATCAGCGCCACCGTGACGCTGACGCCGAAAGGCGGGTTGATGTTCCGGATTAGGGAATTGAGCTAAGCCGCCGTCAGGTTTAAAATCGCACCCATCGGGCGCCGAGTGAACATCGGCCACTGCCACCTGCAACATGGCTTATCCACAAGTCTTTTTGCGATGCAGCAGAGCCTCACCGCCAGCGATTTGCTCATCAAAGTTGAAACCAGCATTAAGCGGCCTCGCACTTGCGAACCTGCGCCATCGCCGGTGATGCTGCGGGATGTCATAATGCTTCCGCATAAGGCGCGTAACTGAGTTTTGCCGATGCGGTGTCTGTATTCTTTTGCGTTTTTTGTTTCAACTCCAGGAGGTCCCCCGATCATGGAGTCCGTTAAGACGGTCGTGCTTGGAAAACCAGTTTTTTTGCTCAGTGGCGCGAAAGCGAACCGCCGCAAAGATAAGCAATTGGAGGTCGAGCAGCCCGACAAGCTCCTGGAGACGGCGCGACGGAACCCGGATGCGGTTGCGTTTGGTTTCGTCTCTGGCTGCTGGGTGGCATCAGCCTAAGGCAAGCTTTAAACAAATATCATCAGGTCTTTTAACGTCTCGGAGCCGGCCTTTCACACCCCCGTGTCCCGGCTCCGCATCCCCTCGCCCTTTCCGTCCGAAACCGCATTAGGCTGCGTCTAAGCGAGTCGTCGGCAGCGCGGGGCAGGGCATGAGCGGACAAGCCGGAACATTGGCGAGCACGGCAGGGACGAGCACGGCAGGTCCAACGCCATTCTATAAGCATCTCTACGTTCAGGTGCTGGCGGCCATCGCAACGGGTGTGCTGCTCGGGCACTTTGCGCCGGCAACGGGCGAGGCCATGAAGCCGCTTGGCGACGGCTTCATCAAACTCATCAAAATGATCATCG
>JANMOL010000009.1:0-4954 GCA_031369245.1 Hyphomicrobium sp.
GGTGGGTGCAGCGGGCTCCTTTTTCTGCAGGGCGGCTTCGATCACCCGCAACTTCGGCGGTGTCGTCGGGGCGGCTGGCGTCTCGCGGATACGCTCGGCTCGAACAGTCGCGCGCTCAGTCATGACCTTGCCTGCCACCTCGGTGGCATGCAGATCGCGGATCGTGCGGTCGTCCTCCGGCAGCGTGTGCTCGACCCGGCCGGTGGCTTTCAATTCATCATACATCGCCTGCACGAGCTTTTTGTCTTCGGCATTCGTCAGCCGCTTGGCGAGCGCCTTTTGCGGAATTTTGAGCGTCGCAAGGATCGTGTCGAGCGTCAGCGATACCTCGGGGGCGGCAACACCGGCGTCGGTGATCGCGCGATCGAGGATGCGGCCAAAGCCAGTCGCGGCGTAGATCAGCAGTTCGGCGACCAGCGGGCGGGCAATCGCATCGAGGCCTTCTTCCGGCCGCACCGTGCCGCGGTGAATATCGTAATGCGCGATCAGCTTTTCATACGCGCGATGCGAAAATTCAGCGCCATCGCAGGTCGCCTGCCGCGGCCAGTGCGCACCGTCTGGCAGCGTGACAGTGAGACCGGCGAAGTGCTGTTCGCCAAGTTTGCGCAGCTCGTTGTACGAGCGGTTGATGCTCCACTCGCAGGCCCGGTGGATGGCGTTTTCCGCTTCCGTCTGGCCGGTGTGGAACGGGTGGATCGGGTCGGTGTAATAGTGGCTCAGCACTCCGGCGGAATAGACTGCGTCGGCCCACTGCCCGGTGCTGAGCGCGGTCACGGTCGTCTGATACCAGGCCTCGACCTTTTCCGGCGCGCCGCCCCAATATTTCTCACCGACATGCAGGACATGATTTTTGAAATCCTTGAATTTATTGTCGGGATCTTTTGAGCCCTCCATATAAACCGCGGCGTGCTTGAGAAAGAGCCGCTGCCAGGCTTCAGCGTCGGGCCGCTGCATGTGATTGAGCGCGTCGAGCGCCAGCTTGTGATGCGTGCCGTTGGCATGCGCCGCGTAGACGATGCGGAAAAGTGCGGACATGGCTCGACCCTTTCGGAAAAGTATCCTGCTGGACGAACTTTAGGGTGAGTCGGCTGCCGCCTCGCATGCCGAGGGCGTGCTAAAAGCCGTTCATCAACGGCTTTCGGCGGCCGTGCACTCGAGCCGCGCGCCGATAAAATCGACGACATCGGCGGCAACGCCGCGTTCTGCCGCGAGCGCGCGGATCAGCGCGGTGCGGCGGCCGAGGCGGATGATGTTGTCGGCACTCGTTGCGGGGCAAACAAGCACATCGGCCAGCGTTTCAGCCGACAGCCCGAGCGCCCGCCCGACCGATACGGCTTCATCGTGTGCAACGGCGTGCGCGGCTTCGATATAGCCCATCAGAGCGGCTGACGTGTGCGCGCTGCCGAGCGGCCCGGTGCGCTCGAGGCGGCCGAACAGCGCCAGCAGCGGGGCCGCGTTATCGACCGCCGTGGGAAAGCCGCCGGCCAGCACCGTCAAGCCGCCGTGCGCAAGGCCGCTGAGCGGGCCGATAAGGGCTGCGTCGATGAGCGCCACGCCGCGCTGACCGATGACGCCGAGCATGGCCTGCGTTTCGCGTGGCGGGCGCACACCGAGATCGATCAACGTCGCGCCGGGTGCCATCTCAGCGCCAAAGCCCATGCGGTCCTTGGTGCCGATGAGAAGGTCGCGGAACAGCAGTGAGTCATCGACGCACGACAACACGATTTCGCATTCAAACGCGATGTCGGTCGGCGTCGCGGCGGCTTCAACGCCTGGCATGGCGGAAATCCGCGGCGCGCCCGCGCCCATGTACACCAGTACGCGCTGCTTGGCTGCCACGAGCCGGGCAGCGAGCGCGTGCGCCAGAGCGCCATCGGTTGCGATCAGTCCGATCGTCTTGCCAATTGCCGGAAAGGTGTCCACGTGGCTGAAGCTCCGCCGTCTCAAGGCTGCCAATGTGGCGTGCCGCGGCGTCCGCTTCAATGTCTATTCGTCAGAGGCAGCCCGCTACCAGCCAACGCGCACGCCGGCTTTGCCAGCCCAATTGCCGCCATCGGTCGAGACCGCGCCGCCGAGGAAGCCCGCCGTGCCGCCGTCCATACGAACGATCCCGGTCACGCCGACCGCCGTCTCTGCGCCGTCAGCAAATCCAGCGCCGCCGGTGAGCGAATACTGTTCGCCTTTTTCGAGCCAGCTTGGCAGCGACAAAGCCGCGTTGAGGGCGAGCGACTCGTCCGTCTCGAGATCCTCGCCGTCTTTGCCTTTCGCGCCCCGAGCATCTCTGCAGTCGTCTTGGCACTCATCTTCGTTATCGTTGTTGTCAGCCCATGCAGAGGCTGTGCCGAGCACCGGCAAGACCATGAGCGCAAGCGCCCCAAGGATGACAATGGCTAGTGCTTGAGAAAATCGTCTGCCCGTCTTTAAAATACGCATTACGAGACCCCCACTCAGTACCGGCGGGCAGGGCACACGTTGACATCGTTATCGCCGGATTGAGGGTTGCCAACTCTGGTTTTACGCCAGCACGATATCGACTGATGCGGCCCCCACGGCCTGCAACCTTTGTCTGCTTGCCTCTTGGCTGAGATATCCGCCCCGAAGCGGGCATTTCAGCACCGAGCCCCCCAGCCCAGCCGCATAAGCTAAGCAGATCAGAAATTTGTGGAATACCTGTGGACAGGAATAGGTGTGATCGATCAGCCACGTAAAAGGGCGCTCGTTTCAACCTCAGGTGGCCGATTCGTAATATTTTTGTGCTCTGCGAGCAACTGTCGTACGGTAAGCAATCGCCAGTGGAACTTCGTAGTGAGGGGTCACCCTCGGGCCTGAGGTCAATTTTTTCGAAAGACCATGACCCATGCAGACGTCAGACCATTCATTGCCGCATTTGACGCCGCGCGAGATCGAATGTCTGAACGAGCTCGCGGATGGGCTGACCAGCGAGGGCATTGCGCGCCGGTTGAACATCTCTGTGCCAACCGTCGCCATGCATCTGACCAACGCCCGCAAGAAGCTGCACGCCCAAACACGCGAACAGGCGGTCGCCATCGCAATCCGCAGCGGGCTCGTCAAGTAACGCGGCTGCGCGTTTTCCTGCGCGGCTCAGCGCCCCTCGCGCCACCAGGCCAGCGCGATCAGTGCCAGCAGTGCGGAGAGCGCGGCAAGGCCTGTAAACATCGGCGTTAGTTTCACGCCGCGGGTCAGGAAGGCTTCGCGGTCTTTCAACCCCATCCAGCCCGATCCAGCCATCACTTTGGCATTCGACATCATCGAAATGCGCGGCACTTCGATGGCGGACGCAGCCGCGCTCGCAAGCAGCCCGCCCGGCTTGGTCCAAAAGACGCCGCCACCGGTGGCATTCGTGATCGGCTTCATCTTGTCTTCGGTGGCCGTAACTTCGCTCATTTCACGCGGATCTTCGATACCGGCATTGGCGACCGCCGTCAGCGTGCCGCTCGGAGCTGTGGTCTCGGCTTTGTAGAGGCCTGGCGTTTTGACGTCGATCGTGGTGCGCCAGACGCCTGAATCTTTTGCACCCGGCTCAAGCGTGACATCCGTCACCTCGCCGCCCGGTCCCATCAATTTAATGGCCGTGACCGTGTCTTCCATCGAGCGGCGTTCGAGCGTCAGCTTCAGGCCCTTGGCCGTGGCGATCAGCCGTTCTTCTTCAAGATCGGGCTCTTTCATCAGCCAATGCGACAAGCGGCGCAGCAAATCGGTGTGCGGTCCGCCGCCGTCATAGCCGCGCGCCCACAGCCATGAGTGGTCCGAGGTCAGCAGCGCGACGCGGCCCTTGCCCTTGCGATCGAGGATCAGCAGAGGTTTGTCTTCAGCACCATTCATGACCACACGGCCGCGCTCAGGGCGAACTTCGGCTTGCCGGAACCAGCGGCCCCACGTTGGCTCCGCCTTAGCGTCGGCGAGTTCCGGTCCGATCGATCCTGGCAAGCCCTTGGTCACGGGATGCTTCTGGCCTTCAGCCGTGATCTTGGCGCGGAACGGCGTTTCGATCACGCGGCCCGTGGGCGCGGCCGGCAGCACCGAGGCCAACGGTGTTTTGTGAATCGTGAAACTGCCGGCGTAGTCGCTGCCAGCCGCAATCAGCAGCGCGCCGCCGTGCTGATCGACGTAGCGCGCGATGTTGTCATAGTACAAAAGCTGCAGGATGCCTTTGTGCTCGTAGCGATCAAAAATAATCAGATCGAAGTCTTTGATCTTTTCCGAAAAAAGTTCGCGGGTCGGAAACGCAATCAGCGACAGTTGATTGATCGGCGTGCCGTCCTGCTTTTCCGGCGGCCGCAAAATCGTGAAATGCACGAGGTCGACTGCGGCATCGGATTTGAGCAGGTTGCGCCAGGTCCGTTCACCAGCGTGCGGTTCGCCAGAGACCAGCAGCACGCGCAGGTTTTCACGCACGCCTTCGGCCGCGATCACCGAGCGGTTGTTGGCGCCAGTCAATTCGCCCGGCGCGGTTTCCAGTTCAATCTCGACGATGTTCTGGCCGGTGTGCGGGAACGGCATCTCGACTTTGACGGTGCGGCCGATTTCAGTCCGCACGGTTTCGTCGGGCTTGCCTTCGCGCCGCACTTTCAAGGTCACAGGGCCAGCTGCCGGCCGGGTCTTGCCTGTTTCGCGCACCGCCAGCTGGATCGGACGCGACTGCCCAACGAGCCCGTAGCGCGGGGCTTCGATGATTTCGATCCGGCGGTCGAATTCGCCCGGCGTGCCAGTCAGCAAGCTGTGGACGGGGGCATCAAAGCCAAGCGCCTGTGCGGTTTTCGGCACGTCGTGGACCTGACCGTCGGTGATGAAGATCACGCCCGCGATACGATCGGGCGGGGTATCGCTGAGCGCCGCATTGAGATCGCTGAACAGGTTGGTGCCGCCCGCTGTCTGTTCGCCGGGCTTGCCGCCAATCACCCATTTGATCGTCAGGTTCGGGATCTTGCCGAGC
>JANMOL010000020.1:0-5353 GCA_031369245.1 Hyphomicrobium sp.
CCTTGAATGACCGACAGCCCGCGCGCCACGCAGGCATTGACCTTGTCGCGGGCCAGTTCAACGCCGCGGCCATCAACGCCGTTGCGTTCGGTCAAGAGTTGCAGCAGTTCGCCATCGCCGCAGCCGACATCAAGCACGCGCGAGCCCGGCTCGATCATTTCGGCAATCAGGTCGTGGTCGACGCGGCCGGACGAGGCGGGTGTGGCTGGCTCGATTGTCATGCGCTGGCGTCCGCTGCGGGGGCTAATCCGCGCCGCACGGCGGCGGCGTTGAGAAAGCCGCGCACGGTTGCAAAGAACGTCGGTTCTTCGAGCAAAAAGGCGTCGTGGCCTTTGTCGCTGTCGATCTCGACGAACGAAACGTTGGCTGCGACGGCGTTGAGCGCTTGCACGATCTCTCGGCTCTCGCGCGTCGGATACAGCCAGTCGGAGGTAAACGACACCACGCAAAAACGCGCCTTGGTGCCGCGAAAGGCGTTGGCTAATACGTCGCCGTGCTCGGCGCGCAGGTCGAAGTAGTCCATGGCGCGGGTGATATACAGGTAACTGTTGGCGTCGAACCGGTCGACGAAGGTCGAGCCCTGGTGGCGCAGATAGCTCTCGATCTGGAAATCGGCGTTGAACGAAAACGTCACTGCGTCGCGATCCTGCAAACTGCGGCCGAACTTGCGATGGAGCGCTTCTTCCGACAGATACGTGATGTGGGCGGCCATGCGCGCGACGGACAATCCGTTGCGCGGCGTCTTGCCTTCCGCATAGTAGTTTCCGGCGGCCCAATCGGGGTCGGCCATGACCGCTTGGCGGCCGACTTCGTGGAACGCGATGTTTTGCGACGAGTGCCAGGCCGCCGTTGCGATCGGCACCGCTGCAAACACTCGCTCGGGAAAGCGCGCTGCCCAGTCGAGCACCTGCATGCCGCCCATCGATCCACCGATGACGGCGAACAACTGGTCGATGCCGAGATGATCGATCAAGCGGGCCTGGGCTTCGACCATGTCACCGATCGTGATGACCGGAAAATCGAGGCCGTAAGGCTGGCCGGTTTTGGGATTGTCCGAGGCTGGCCCCGATGAGCCCATGCAGCCGCCGAGAATGTTGGCGCAGATCACAAAAAAGCGCGAGGTATCGACCGGCTTGCCGGGCCCGACCAGCGTTTCCCACCAGCCGGGCTTGCCGGTCACCGGGTGGACGTTGGCGACATGCTGGTCGCCGGTCAGCGCGTGACAAATGAGAATGGCATTCGATTTGGCGGCATCAAGCGTGCCGTAGGTTTGGTATGCGATGATGAAGGGCGCGAGGTCTTGCTGGCAGGCCAGCCGCAGCGGCGCGCTGTCGTCGAAGCGCACGACCTGGCTCGAGGGCTGGTGCACCTCGGTCAACCGCGGCGCCGCCGGGCTTATCTGTTCGCGGGTCGCGGAATTCATGCCCTGCGCCTATCTGCACCCTGGCAGGGTGCGACGTTGGTTAGCTAGGCCGTGGCCCAACAAAGTCAACTTTAATCTTTGATTTCAACAGGCCAAGACCCTATCACTACGGCCTCATCCTGTCCCCGAACAGCCCAGACGTTGAGACGAGATATGCCTGTACGCGGCCCTGTTGCCCGCCCCGGAATTCTGGACATCGATGCCTATGTGCCCGGCGAGAGCAAGGTGCCGGGCGGCATGATCCCGGCCAAACTATCGTCAAACGAGACGCCGCTGGGCGCAAGCCCGCACGCGATCGCTGCTTACACGGCGGCGGCGGCCGGGCTTGCGCTTTATCCCGACGGACAAGCGTTGGGGCTGCGCGCGGCGATTGCGCGGCGCTACGGGCTCGATGCCAGCCGCATCGTGTGCGGCTCGGGCTCGGATGAAATTCTGCAATTGCTGGCGCGCGGCTATCTCGGGCCCGGGGACGAAGCGATTTACACCGAACACGGCTTCCTGGTGTATCGCATCGCGATCCTGACCAATGGCGCGACACCTGTCGTCGCACCCGAAACGGATCTGCACGCCAGCGTCGATGCAATTTTGGCGCGCGTCACGGCGCGCACGCGGATCGTGTTTCTGGCCAACCCCAACAATCCGACCGGCACGTACATTGCCATTGGCGAAGTCCGGCGGCTGCGTGCAGGGCTGCGCGATGACATTCTGCTGGTGCTCGACGCCGCTTACGCCGAGTACGTCAGCCGCAATGACTATGAAGCTGGCATTGAGCTGGTCGCGACAACCAGCAACACGGTCATGACGCGGACGTTTTCGAAAATCTACGGCCTGGCTGCGCTGCGCATCGGCTGGGCCTATTGCCCGCCGCAGATCGCCGATGTGCTGAACCGCATTCGCGGGCCGTTCAATCTGTCGTCGCCGTCGATTGCGTGCGGGGCGGCTGCCATGGATGACAGCGCGCATACGGATGCGGCCAAGCGTCATAACGATCACTGGCTGCCGCGCGTCGCCGCCGAGCTGACCGCGCTTGGTTTGACGGTGACGCCGAGCGTTGCCAATTTTGTGCTGTTCCACTTTCCAGCGGGCAGCGCGAAGACGGCGGCAGAGGCCGATGCGTATCTCAAATCCCAGGGCGTGATCGTGCGCCGCGTGACGGCCTACGGTTTGCCCAATGCCTTGCGCATGACGATTGGCTCGGAGGCCGACAACGGGCGTGCGCTGGCCGCACTGACAGCCTACATGGGCGGCACGAAAGGAGCGCGCGCATGAGCCTGCAAGACAGCGGCGCCAAGAGTGATCAGAACGGCCGCCAAGACAGCAGCGTGATGTTCGAGCGCATTGCGCTGATCGGGGTCGGTCTCATCGGTTCCTCGATCAGTCACGCCGTCCGCCGGGCCGGTCTCGCGCGCGACATCGTTGGATGTTCGTCGTCGGCTGCAACGCGGGCTAAAATCGACGAGCTCGGGCTGGTCTCGCACTGCTACGAGCAGGCGTCCGACGCTGTGGCTGGCGCCGATCTCGTGATGCTGTGCACGCCGGTCGGCGTGTATGGAAAAATTGCCGAACAGATCGGCCGCCATCTCCGGCCGGGCGCGATCGTCTCCGATGTCGGGTCGGTCAAGGCCGCGGTGGTGCGCGAAGTGGCGCCGCATATGCCCGACGGCGTGAACTTTATCGCCGGCCATCCGATTGCCGGTACCGAGCTGTCGGGGCCAGAGGCCGGCTTTGCCGAACTGTTCGACGGCCGCTGGTGCATTTTGACGCCCGAAGCTGATGCCGACCGGCTGGCAGTCGCCAAGCTCGAAACGTTTTGGCAAAAGCTTGGATCCCATGTTGAGATCATGAGCCCGGAGCATCATGATTTGGTGCTGGCGATCACCAGCCACGTGCCGCACCTCATCGCCTTTAATATCGTCAATACAGCGGCCCATCTCGAGCGCGTCGCCGACAGCGAAGTGATCAAGTTTTCGGCTGGCGGGTTTCGCGATTTCACCCGTATCGCTGCCTCCGATCCGGTGATGTGGCGCGACGTGTTCTTGAACAACAAGGACGCGGTGCTCGAAATGCTCGGGCGCTTTTCAGAAGATCTGGTGACGCTGCAGCGCGCCATCCGCTTCGGCGATGGCGAGACGCTCGAGCGGTTGTTTACGGAGGCGCGCGCTGTCCGCCGCGGTGTCATCCAGGCTGGACAAGATACCCCCGCGCCCGACTTCGGACGGCGCCCGGCGCGCGCGGCCAAGACGCCGTAGCGTTTTTGCTGGAGTGCTTAGAGCGATTTGGCGGCAAACTGCGCCGACTTCAGATCGACTTCGACAGCTTGGCTTTCGCGTGAAGAACCAGCCAGTAAATGGACGTGCACTTCGTCGGCTCCAAGCGTTGCGGCGCGCTGGCGAATTTCTGCCAGATTGAGCGAGGCCGTTTCATTGGTCAGGCGGCCGATCGCGAGCAGCGTACGGCTCGATTTGCCGGTGCGTTTGACCAGTACGTAGTTGGCAGCTTCCAGCGGCGGGCAATCGAACAGGCTGTAGACGGTGTGGACGTAACGCTTGCCCGATGCGCCGGTCCAGAAATGGAAGCGGGGGCTGCTATCGGACGACCCAGTGCGGGCGAATATGCTGCCGCTGCCTGTTTCGCTAGCGGTGGTGCCGCCCATGCGGCTGTGGCGAACGTCCGCCAGCTGAATAATCTCGGCACTCATACGCAACCCCTGTCGGCCTCATCGGCCGTACGAACTCATTTTCTTGTTGTCACCTCATATCCCGCTAACGATGAACGATCTCGAAGCATTGAAGCCGAAATTTGTCTCGTTCCGGGGGAAACGATGTCTTGGTCAAAGAACTGTTGAAGATTGCGCGGGGGCGCAACACTCTGACCGAGGATATGCCGCCGCGTCTGAGACTTTGTAAAGGGCCGCTAACACTTTCGAGAAAGGAGTGTGGCGCAGCGCGCGCAGCCGTTCCCACTGCTGCCCCCGCTCCCACTCCCGCAACCGCTCCCACTACCGGCCAAATTTCAGTCTGGCCAGTCAGTCCTAGCCGCAGTGCGAATACTGGCAGCTGGCGCAGGTCCAGCAGCCTTCGATCCGGCGCAGGCTGCGGCTGGCGCAGCGCGGGCAGACCCGGGCCCGTGGCAACTGCGGGTTTGCATCGGGCTGACCTGCCAGGGCCGCCGCTGTGCCCGGCGGCGGGCCCCTGGTGCTGGCGGCGGCGTCTGGGTGCGCGTCTGGGAACGCGTCTGGGAACCCGTCTGGGCTTTGGTCCTCACGGCTCAAGCCTTCAAGGTTGAGGCCGTCAAGGCCCAAGCTTTCGGGGCTCAAGCCTTTGAGGCTCAAGCCTTCAAGGTTGGAGTCGACGAGGCTTGCGGTTCGCAGCTGCTGGCTGGCTGCGCCGTCCGGGTTTTGGGTGGCGCGTTCCGCGTGCCGAAACCCAGTCCGGATCATGTGTTCTTCGATCACCTCGCCGATCGCCGCCAGCAGGCTTGGGACATAGCGCCCGGCCATCCAACGGCCGCCTTCGGGGTCAAACACCGCCTTCAATTCCTCGGCAACGAACGTCACGTCGCCCCCGCGCCGGAAGATGGCTGAGATCATGCGCGTCAGCGCGACCGTCCAGGCATAGTGCTCGAGGTTTTTGGTGTTGATGAAAATCTCGAACGGCCGCCGCCGGCCATCGCGCACGATGTCGTTGATGGTGACGTAGAGCGCGTGTGGGCTGGCCGGCCATTTGATCTTGTAGGTCAAGCCTTCGAGCGCCGCATCGCGTTCGAGCGGCTTGGACATGTAGACCACGCCGCCAGACCGGGCCGTTGGGCTGGCGAGTGGGCTGGCGTTTGAGCTGGCGGTTGAGCTGGCCGGCGTGTTGGCGGGTTCGGTGAGCGCTGCCATCAGTCCAGCGGGCGGACCAGCCGCCGGTAATTCCTCGAGCGGCGCCG
>JANMOL010000034.1:0-2913 GCA_031369245.1 Hyphomicrobium sp.
CCGCCGAGCACATAATGGGTCGCAGCGTAGAGACCGGCAATCGACAGCACGGCCGAGGCAATGACGCCGCGATACAGCGCTCCCATGATCGAGCCGTTTGAGCCGAGCTTGACGAAGTAGGTGCCAATAATCGACGTCACGATGCACGCCGCGCAGATCGCCAGCGGGTAGACCATCAGGGCTGCGAGGTTTGGCTGGCCAGCAAAGTAGATCGCCGCCAGAACCATCGTCGCAACGACCGTCACGGCGTACGTCTCAAACAAGTCCGCGGCCATACCCGCGCAATCGCCGACGTTGTCACCGACGTTGTCGGCAATCGTCGCTGGGTTGCGCGGATCATCTTCCGGAATGCCCGCTTCGACTTTGCCGACGAGATCGGCTCCGACGTCAGCACCCTTGGTAAAGATACCGCCGCCCAGTCGAGCGAAGATCGAAATCAGCGATGCGCCAAAGCCAAGAGCAACCAGCGCATCAACCACTTCGCGGCTCGCAGGTGCATGACCAAGCGGGCCAGTAAGGATGGCGTAGTACACCGCCACGCCGAGCAGGGCGAGACCTGCAACCAGCATGCCGGTGATCGCGCCAGCCTTGAAGGCGATGTCGAGACCTTTGGCGAGCGAGACGGTCGCGGCTTGCGCGGTGCGCACGTTGGCCCGCACCGAAACGTTCATGCCGATGTAGCCGGCAAGGCCGGACAGCACGGCGCCGATCAGAAACCCAAGCGCCACCAGCGGCCCGAGCAGCGCGTAGGCCAGAACCAAAATCACGGCACCGACCATACCGATCGTGCGGTACTGACGGTTGAGATAAGCCTGCGCACCTTCGCGGATGGCGCCTGCAATTTCCTGCATCCGGGCATTGCCCGCGTCGGCGTTCATCACGGCGCGGGCCGTGACGTACGCATAGAGGATGGACAGCGCCCCGCAGGCGATGATCCCCCAAAGTATATTGGTCATTCAAAAGTCCCTTTTGGCCCAAGTTTTTTTGCTGATTACGGGTGGCGCGCCTGATCTGGCGGCCCCCGACTCGCCCCCCGTAGTCCCCTATGGGCGAGAGTCGCGGCGGACCATGCCAAAAGAGCCCCCGCGTTGCAACACGGGGGCTATGGTCTTTTGGTGCAGAAACGCCGTCCGGCCCGGGTGTTTGGAGCACACCGGACCGGATTTTGGGCTTTGACGAGGGTTAGTCTATCGGGCTTTCAGCCAAGCCTACCAGCCGTAACGCCGGTTGTAGTGGCGGTAGTGATGACGGTTGTGATGGCGCCGATTGTAATACCGGTACGGACGATAGGAATAGTCATCGTAGTACCGCGAGCGCGAATACCCGTAGCCGCCGTAGTAGGCCGGATAGCCAAAGCCAATGAACAGGCCGCCGTGGCGGCGATGACGCCGGTACGTGACCTGATCGACCGCCGAGTCAGCCGTAACGGCTGGCTTGACGGCAAGACCCGTTGCGGCCGTAGCCGACGCCGGTAACGCTCCGCCGAGGCAAACCCCTGCGAGAACGAAAAGTGACATTATCAACTTACGCATTGCTGCCTCCTGATAAAGAATGACCCATTGTTATGTAGGGTCATGGCACGCCGAGAACAGATGTTCTCATGAAGTGATCTGGTCAGATCCACGCTTCTGATGGCGTATTGCACAAGGTACGCACAGGTGCGGTCCTTGGTTCCAGTGTCCACAATCGCCGCCATCACATGAACCGCGCATGAATGTTCGCATAAATGTTTTTGGCGCGTTTGATCGGGTGCATTGGCCGTGTGATGGCGCGGCCTGTTGCACGAACGCCAACCGTTGATATAAGCGCCACACCCGTCAGGGGCGGGCCGGACAGTGATCGAGGAGATCGGCGTGGACATCGAAACGATCCTGAAGAATGCGCAAGGCGGCGAAGCAATCTCAAATCTGGCAAAAGCGTTTGGCATGGAGCCAGCACAGGCCGAGCCAGCGGTGCACGCGCTGCTTTCGGCCCTGGCGAAACGCGTCGAGCGCAATACGCTGTCGCGCGGGGGACTGGCCGATATGGTCGCGCTGCTCGGCACACCCGAAGCGGGTCGCGCCTTGGCCGATCCCCACAGCCTGGCGACACCCATGATGGCGCAAGCCGGCAACGAAATTTTGAATACCCTGATTGGTAACAAGCACATCAGCCGCGGCATTGCGGCCAAGGCGGCGGCTGAAACCGGCCTCAGCGAAGACACTTTGAAGAAAATGCTGCCGGTCGTCGCCAGCATGATGATTGGCAGCGCTCAAAGCTCGACGCAGGCGATATTTTCCGAGCGCCTTCGTGATGTCCCGGGCCTTGGCGGATTGGCCAGCGGAGCGCGCGGCGGCAGTCCGTTACCGCTGCCGGGCGAAGCGCCGTCCGCCAATCCGAACGGCACCGGCGGTTGGGGTGTCGAACTGCCTCGTCCGTCGGGCGGAGCTGGTGGCGGAATGGGCGGCACAGTCGGCGGCGGCAGCCCGCTACCCATTCCCGGCGACACCATTCCGGGCGTCGGCCGTCCCAATCGCTATGACGACTTGGGTGAGGTCATCCGCAAGGGCGGAACGCCAGCACCCGGCGGCGGCGGATCCCTTGAAAACATGATCCGCTCGATCATCGGCAATCTGTTTGGTTTCAAAAACCGCGGCGTCATCGGCAACCTCATTCAGGTCATGCTGGCCCGCTGGCTGATGAACGTCGTGCGCCGCCTGCTGTCGCGAATGTTTGGCGCACGTTGAAAATAAAAGTGCCGGACCTATCCGGGCCCGGCACTGATTTTCGATCATTTCTCAAGAGGCTCGTTCAGCCCAAACGTGTGTCGTCACGCTCGATCCTCAACGCTGGGACTTCTACCGGCACGGGCGAGCGCTGGCGTCACAGCTCCAGCTGCCGCCGCTCTGCGCGCATTTGACTTCCTTGTTCGAG
>JANMOL010000078.1:0-5299 GCA_031369245.1 Hyphomicrobium sp.
CCGGATTTTGCCGCGCAGGCGTGACGGGATCGGAACCGTGATTTCACGGACATCGATCGTTAAGCTGCTGCCATCCCAAACGAGTGAGCTCGGTCCGATCGCCAGGCGTCCGGCTTCAATTGAGAGATCATTGCGGCCGCGTTCGGTTAAAGCCCAGCGTTTGCCGGCAGCACCATAAAGCGCAACGTTCAGGCCGCAAAAATTGAATGGATCGCCGAGGCCCCTGTTGCGCGCCCGCCGGTAGTAGGGCGAAAACACGCTGCCGAGCATGGCAATGACCGTGAGCCCGTTCTGGCCGTCATCGCTGAAGGCATCGATGTACCACCACGCATAGCCATCCTGGGGGATCGTCTGGGTGAAGTCCGGGCCGCCGCCAAGGTTGGTCGGTTTTGCGTCAATCGACGGCGGCGCGCCTGCCGCTTTGGGTTCGTTATGGATGTTGCGCATATTCCCGTTGCCTTGGCGGCGAGCAAGTGTCTATATTGAATGACAGTATATGACGACAACCCAGTTTTACAGCTCCGCGCGCGAGAGGCCCTCCATGGACGCCACCACGCGAATTGAGAAGGCCCTTGAAGCGGCACTTGAGCGGGCGGAGGTTCCAGAAAGTCCTCCCAAACTTGCCGCGGCTATTCGTTATGCCGTCTTTCCGGGCGGCGCACGAATTCGGCCGCGGCTCTGTTTGGCGGTGGCAGCGGCCTGTGGCGACGATCAACCAGGGTTGACCGATGCCGTCGCGGCATCCATCGAATTATTGCATTGCGCATCTTTAGTCCACGACGATCTCCCGTGTTTCGACAATGCGGCGCTGCGGCGTGGCAAGCCATCGGTCCACAGCGCCTTTGGCGAATCGCAAGCCGTCCTGGTTGGAGATGCGATGATCGTTATGGCGTTTGAGATGATGGCGCGTGCCTCTGCGCTTGTGCCGCAACGTTTGCCGGGGCTGATCATGACGATCGCCCGGTCGACGGGAATGCCAAACGGCATCATCGCCGGGCAGGGTTGGGAATCAGAGCCCAATATTTCGCTATCGACCTATCACAAAGCCAAAACCGGCTCGCTGTTTGCGGCCGCCACGATCTGTGGAGCGCTGGCCGCGGGTGCAGAGCCCGATCGGTGGCGGATGCTCGGAGAACGGCTGGGTGAGGCCTATCAAGTTGCCGACGATATCCACGATCTGATGTCGAAGGCCGAAGATATTGGCAAGCCGGCCGGCCAAGACACGGCGTTGGGGCGGCCGAGCGCGACCTCGGAACTTGGCTACCAGGGTGCTGTCGATCGCCTCCAGGTGCTGCTGTCCGAAGCCGTAGCGTCAATACCGCAATGTCCCGGTGCCGGCGAGTTGCGCGGCATCATTATGGCGGCATCAAAAGCCTTCGTTCCAAAGGGCGTCGCGCAGCGCGCCGCCTAGGGGCGCAGAAAATTATGCTCGTCTCAGCTCGCTTTACAGACTGGCTTGAAGCTCGTGCCCCCAAAGGCCTTTTAGATCGCGGATTTGCGATCCGGAACAAACTCCTGTCGAGCCGGAAATTCCAGCGTTTTGCGGCGCAATCGCCGTTTACGCGCGCCATCGCCCGGCGTCGCGCGCGCGCTGTTTTCGATTTGTGCGCCGGCTTTGTCTATTCGCAAGTATTGCAGGCCTGCGTGCAGTTGCGCGTTTTCGAATTGCTTAAAGACGGGCCGCTGGAGGTTGAGACGCTGGCAGCGCGCATGCAGCTCTCGCCCGAGGCCGCAAAAAAGCTCTTGGCTGCGGCGGCATCGCTCAAGCTTTTGCAATCCCGTGGCCCAAACAGATACGGTCTCGGCCAGCATGGCGCGGCAATTCTGGCTGATCCCGGCATCTCCGCGATGGTTCGGCATCACGCCATGTTTTACGAAGATCTGAGCGATCCCGTGGCCCTGCTGCGCGGCGAGCGGACCGGCTTAGCGCTGCAAAAATACTGGGCTTACGCGACGTCAGAGCAGCCCAGCGATCTGACCGATCCCCGTGTTGCCAGCTACACGGCCCTGATGTCGGCGTCCCAAACGTTCGTCGCCGAAGACATTCTCGATGCCTATCCGGTCGCCTCCCACCGCTGCCTATTGGATATTGGCGGAGGCGACGGCACATTCTTGCGTGCGGTCGCCGCCCGCGCGCCCGCGCTCAACCTGAAACTCTTTGATTTGCCAGCTGTGGCCGATATGGCGCGGGTGCGGTTCGCAACCGCAGGCCTCGCGCACCGCGCAGCAACCTATGGCGGCGACTTTTTCAACGATGCACTGCCAGAAGGCGCAGACCTCATCTCGCTCGTCAGAATTATTCACGATCATGACGATGAGCCCGTGCGCAAACTCTTCCGGGCGATCCACAAAGCGCTGCCGAGTGATGGCCGCCTGTTGATTGCCGAGCCGCTGGCCGGCACCGCCGGAGTTGAACCTGTCGGAGACGCCTATTTCGCCTTTTACCTCATGGCGATGGGCAGCGGCCGCCCGCGCACCGCCGATGAGATCACAGCGATGCTCAAAGCCGAAGGTTTTAGCCGCGTGCGCTTCATCGCAACCGCCATGCCGCTGCAGGCCAGCCTGCTGATTGCTGAACGCTAGTTCAAAAAGTGTGAATGGCGCTTGACAACATGTCGCGTAAAACTAAAGTGACACTTATGAACGACAAGCCAACTGGGCACTTTGCCCATCGGGAAGTAGCCGAAAGTCTTGAAATGGCGCGCCCACGCATGAACACGACGGCCGTTGTCCTGGAGCAGCCCGAGCGGCTTGTGCTCAGTCAATTGACGCTGCCCGAGCCTGGTGATGACGATGTCATCGTCGATATCGAATGGAGCGGCATCAGCACCGGCACCGAGCGCTTGTTGTGGTCGGGCCGCATGCCGGCGTTCCCTGGCATGGGCTATCCGCTCGTCCCTGGCTATGAATCGGTTGGCCGCGTTCGCGAAGCTGGCGCATCGTCAAGTATCAAAGTTGGCGAGCGGGTCTTCGTTCCCGGAGCGCGCTGCTTTGGCGATATCAAAGGCCTATTTGGTGGCGCCGCCTCGCGCTTGGTTGTGCCGAGCGCACGCGCTTGGCGCTTTGAAGAGAGCGTCGGCGAGCAAGGCGTTTTATTCGCTCTCGCCGCAACGGCCTATCACGCGCTTGCAGCGCCCAACGCGCGCCATCCTGATCTCGTTGTTGGCCACGGTGTCCTTGGGCGCTTGATCGCAAGATTGGCCGTGGCACTCGGTGATGCTCCCGTTGTCTGGGAAACGAATGCCGAGCGTGCTGGCGATGCGGCCGGGTATCAGGTGATTAATCCTGCGCAAGATAAACGCCGCGATTACGTCTCGATCTACGATGTCAGTGGCGATGCGAGCCTGCTGAATACCCTCATTTCGCATCTCGCTCCGGGCGGAGAAGTGGTGCTTGCAGGCTTCTACAGCGAGCCTTTGTCATTCTCATTCCCGCCAGCGTTCATGCGCGAGGCGCGCATCCGGGTCGCAGCCGAGTGGCGTGACGCCGACATGATCGCCGTTCGCGATCTCGTCGAAAACGGACGGCTATCGCTTGATGGCCTTATCACCCATCGCACGGATGCGATGGACGCAACGATGGCCTACCGCACAGCCTTCAACGATCCTTCCTGCCTTAAAATGATTTTGGACTGGAGAGCGTTCTCATGACGTCGTGCGGCAGTGTAGCAACAGCAACGGCAACGCCGGTCACCAAACCGACGATGGCCGATTTCCTCAAAGCCGAAGCCTCGGTCGAACCCGACGCCGTGCCGGAAATCGGCTCCGAAACGAAGCAAACCCAGATTATCGCCATCTACGGCAAAGGCGGCAGCGGCAAAAGTTTCGCGCTCGCGAATTTGTCGTACATGATGGCTGAGCAAGGCAAGCGCGTCCTGTTGATCGGTTGCGATCCCAAGAGCGATACGACCTCGCTGCTGTTTGGCGGCCGCGCGACACCGACGATCATAGAAACGTCCGCGAAGAAAAAGCTCGCTGGCGAAGAAGTAAAAATTTCTGACGTGTGCTTCAAGCGCGACGGCGTGTTCGCGATGGAGCTTGGCGGTCCGGAAGTCGGCCGGGGCTGCGGCGGCCGCGGCATTATTCACGGCTTCGAGTTACTTGAAAAGCTGGGCTTCCACGAGTGGGGCTTCGACTACGTTCTGTTGGATTTTCTGGGTGACGTGGTCTGCGGCGGCTTTGGTCTGCCGATCGCGCGCGACATGTGCCAGAAGGTCATTGTCGTCGGATCGAACGATCTTCAGTCCTTGTATGTCGCCAACAACGTCTGCTCGGCGGTTGAATATTTCCGCAAGCTCGGCGGCAACGTCGGTGTTGCCGGCATGGTCATCAACAAAGATGACGGCACGGGAGAAGCGCAGGCGTTTGCAGATGCAGCCGGCATCCCCGTGCTCGCCGCGATCCCGGCACACGACGACATCCGCCGCAAGAGCGCCAACTACGAAATCATCGGCACGCACGCCAGCGAATGGGGTCCGTTGTTTGCGGGTCTTGCCGCCAACGTTGCGACCGCGCCGCCGGTCCGTCCAACACCGCTGACCCAAGACGGACTACTCGGTCTGTTCAAAGGCGAAGTTGTTGGCCGCGGCGTCGTACTGGAGCCGGCAAGCTTCGAAGACATGTGCGGCGGCACAGTGATCGAAAAGCCATCACTGGAAGTCGTCTACGAAACTGTCTGAGTGAGAACGGGGCTAGGCAATATTTATGACTGAGTGGGTCCACAAGACCAGCGCCGTTCAAGCGACCTCGTCGGAGGTCGTCTACGACGCTGCGGGCGAGACCCTGGTGATCAACGGGGCCGCGCGGAGCGTCGCCAGCGATGGTTCGGACGTCGTCGATCCCGCAGCAGCGCCAAACTTCAATGCCGCCGCGACACAGACGGACGGTGTCGGCTGCCATGCCGGCAAAGACCAGATGCGGGAAGCTGCTAAGGCCGCTGGAAAAACAGAAATTCTGGAGCGTTATGCCCAAGACTATCCGATCGGGCCGCATGACCAGCCGCAAAGCATGTGCCCAGCGTTCGGGTCGTTGCGCGTTGGTCTGCGCATGCGCCGCACGGCGACCGTGCTCTCGGGCTCAGCCTGCTGCGTCTACGGATTGACTTTCACATCGCACTTTTACGGCGCGCGTCGCACAGTCGGCTACGTGCCGTTCAATTCCGAAACCCTCGTCACGGGCAAGTTGTTCGAAGACATCCGCGAAGCGACCTTCAAGCTCGCGGACCCAGACCTCTACGATGCGATCGTCATCATCAATCTGTGCGTGCCAACGGCCTCCGGCGTGCCGCTGCGGCTTCTGCC
>JANMOL010000075.1:0-4842 GCA_031369245.1 Hyphomicrobium sp.
CGCACCGACGACGCCGGCCTTGATGCCCAAGCGCAGGAAATGCTTCTCGAATTCGCGGGCGATGAATTTATCGGTGGCGCCGACAAAGTGCAGCACCTCGACGATGTCGCGGTTCGAGGCCATGGCGCTCTTGGTGGCCGATACGATGACTGCGGTCGTTGCCGCTGCGACGAGCGCCAAGATCGCCAGCCCGCCGAGCGCGAACGAGCCGGTGACCGCCCGGATCTGCTGCTGCCAGCGCCGGTGATCGTCGAGCGAGACGCCTTTGAAGGCTTGCGTCAGGGCAGTGCTGACTTGGGGCAAGTCCGGGGGTTCGATACGGTCGATCTCAACGGCGATCAGGCGCGGTACGGGCAATGATTTGAGTGCGTCGGACGATCCAAGCCACGGCTCGAGCAGGCTGGCCGACTGGGCCAGCGTCATGGCCTTGGCGGAGCGAATGCCGGGCTGCTTTTCGAGAAAGGCCACGACCTCGGACGCATAGGTGTCGGTGTCGCCTTTTTCCGGCGGCTCGACTTGGACCGTCACTTCGCTGGCGATATCCTTCAGCCAGGCATCGGCCGATTGTTTGATCATCCAGACCGCGCCCGCTGTCAGGCACGCCAAAAAGCACATGATGGCGATGACCAGCGTCAGCGAGCGGCCGGTGACCGAGCCGGGCGGGACGACGGGCGCAGTGGTTTTCATCTTGCGGCCGCGGTCGGTATCGCGCGTGGGGGCATACATGTCGCGGGCCGGCTCGTCGGGCGGCGGCGCTCCATACGACGGATCAGCCGCCTGCGGTGGCGCTGACGCATAGCCCGCGAGGCTGCCTGCCGGGCCGGTTGGCGCACCCGTCACGGCGTCATCATAGGGGTCGTAGGCCTGACCCTGACCCTGGGCCGGACCAGGCTGCGGCGGCCGGCCGGAAAAACGGTCATATGATCCGGACATGGCCGCGATGCACCTCTATGCGCGGCGTCTTGAACTGCCGCATCAGTTGATGGTCATGGGTGGCAATCACCACCGACGTTCCGAGCCTGTTCAATTCGACGAAAAGCCTGAGAAGGCGCCGCGCCATTTGCGGGTCGACGTTGCCAGTCGGTTCGTCCGCCAGCAGCACCTCAGGCTTGCCGATCACAGCCCGCGCAATCGCCGCGCGCTGCTTTTCTCCGCCCGAGAGTACCGAAGGATTATCATACATCCGGTCGCCGAGCCCAACCCATTGCAGCAGGTCGGTGACATCCTCGCGGTAATCGGCTGGCTTTTTGCCGATGACCTGCAGCGGCAGGGCGACGTTTTCCCAGACCGTCAAATGGTCGAGCAGGCGGAAATCCTGGAATACGATGCCGATGCGGCGGCGCAATTGGCGCGCTTTTGCGGGCTGACCTTGCTGACATCTTCGCTGAACATTTGAATTTGGCCGCGGCTCGGATGCAGCGACATGAACATCAAGCGCAGCAGCGAGGTCTTTCCAGCGCCTGACTCGCCGTGCAGGAAGTGGAACGAGCCCGGCCGCAGATGGAAATTCACGTCCGTCAGCACGTCTGGCCCGCGGTCGTACTTCAAACCGACATTCGATAAGCGAATCACCGGAGCTTGGCCTCAACGTCAAAGGAACGGGACTCACATTGGTACAGGGCCGTGTATAGACACGGGAAGCCCCCTGTGATCAATCGGTCACGATTGTGGCATGGTCGTGTACACACTTTGTTGTCCAGGCGGGCCCCCGGCCCACCTGTAGAGCTCGCACCGCTTGGAACGCTTGTATGGCAGATTGCAACACGACGCATCGCATTGAGACCATTTTCTCGGCTGCCGAAATCGAGCGGCAACTGGCGGTTTTGGCTGCCGAGATTGCGGCTAAGAAACCGGTCAATCTGCTGGTTGTCCCGGTGCTCAAAGGCAGTTTTGTGTTTGCGGCCGATCTGCTGCGGGCGCTGCACGGGGTCGGCCTTGCGCCCGAAGTCGATTTTTTGACGCTCTCCAGTTACAAGAAAAGCCGGACGTCTTCGGGTCAGGTGACGATCCTGCGCGACCTCGATTTGGACGTTGAGGGCCGGCACGTGATCCTGATCGATGACGTGCTGGATTCCGGCCGCACGCTGGCCTTCGCCAAAGACCTGATCTCGGCGCGCGGTGCGACCACCATCGAAATCTGTGTGCTGCTCGACAAGCAGGTGTCGCGGGTCGTCAACATCGAAGCCGACTATCACGCCTTTGCGTGTCCCAACGAGTTTGTGGTTGGCTATGGCATGGACGTGGCGCATCGCTATCGCGAGCTGCCGTTCGTCGGACGGATCGTCGACTGAGGGCGTGACGGGTAGCAGACTGCATTGGCCTCACTCAACGGGCGAGAGGACACAGACGATGGCGAACATACTTCTAGCGGATGATGACGCCGCCGTGCGCGATCTGGTCCGCAGAGCGCTGGTGTCGGAGGGCCACACCGTTCACGTCACGCAGGATGGCGGCGAAGCCTTGGACCATTTGACGGCCCACAGCGCGACCATCGATCTGTTGGTGACCGACGTCGACATGCCGCAACTCGACGGCATTTCGCTGGCTGAGAAAGCGCTTCAATTAAAGCCGGCGCTAGGGATCGTGTTGATGTCGGGGTTTTCCGATCAACTCGATCGTTCACGGGCGCTCAACGCCAAGCGGCTGGCCTCGATCTCAAAGCCGTTCACTCTCGAGCAGATCAAGCTGATGGTCCGTTCGGTGCTCAGCTGACCGGCGCTGCCGCTGCTGTCATTCAGTGCGCGGGCTGACCAGCCAGGCGGCCCACAGCGTCAACACCGCGAGTGCGACGAAAATCGGCGTGAACCACGAGCCGGTGGCGGCAAAGCCTGCCGCGCCCGCCCAGAAAATCGATGAAAAGGCTTCCGCGAAGGTCGAGACGCGCGAGGCTGTCTGGCGGCGGCGGAACTGGCTGCGGGTTGCGGGCACCTTGAACCACATCTGGATGGTGATCGCCGACATGCTGGCGGCGATGACGCCGAGCGCGGTCGCGGCTGCACCCAAGAGCGAGACGAGCGACAGGGCCAGCAGCATGGGGGCAACGGCGACCGCGATGACAGCCAGAACCGCTTCGTTTTTGGCCCGTATGAGCGCGCGTTTGGCGAGCGGCGCGGTTGCGACCAGATCAGGCGCGTCTTCGCCCGAGATCGCCAGCCACGCTAAGCCACCGGCGAGCTGACCAAAGGCCATGACCAGCACGGGCGCTAATATCACATGGACTTTGGTATCGGCGCCCATGTCGCGCCACAACAGAAGCGCGGGCGGCAGCAGATAGAGAATTTGCATCAGCGTCTGCGAGGCGAGCCACGGATCGCGACGCAGCAGGATCCACTCCTTGCGGCGCAGCGCTTGCGCGGTCGAGCGCGTGCGGAAAGTCCGGACGCTGGCCGCTGCCTGGTGATGATCTTCCGCAATGCCAGCCGTTGCGATGGCCTGCGCGCTGAGGCGGCTGGCGTAGGTGGCGATGACGGCTGCCAGGAACGCCAGGCTGGCAATGGCCAAGACCATGACGCTGGTGCCATCACCCAACAGGGCGCGCGCGGGCGTCCAGAACAGGCTGTCCTCGCCCGGGGCGGCGTTGACCAAGGTATCGGAGCGCAGCACCGCAAAGCGCGATAGGTTGCCGTAAAATAGAATGGCCGCCACCTGGATGCCAATCAGCAAGGTCGCGCCAACGACGGCCGCAACAATCTGGGCAATCAGGCGCGTGCGCTTGGCGCCAACGGTACGGAACAGGGCGACCGAGGCCATCACCGAAACGCCCGTCGCGAGCGCGCTCATCGTGGCGATAACGGCGTAGGCCGATAGCCAGCGCGGGCCATCCAAGACTGCCGCGGTGTTGATAAACGGCGCCGCCAGCAGGCTGGTCAGGGCCGTGCCAGCCAGCGCGATCGAGGCGATGCGGATCGCAAACAAATGCCGGGCTGGGGCCGGCGACGATAAAATCAAGTCAAGATCGGCGCGGGCATAGAATGAGCGCGTCACCTGCTCGATGGCTTGCGACATCATCATCGAGAATGTCAGCAGGATCATGCCGGTCAGCATGACGAGCGTCGCTTTGGATTCGACGATGCCTTCGCTGATCACCGGTTCGACCAGGTAGTAGGCCAGCAGGTGGAGCAGCGCGATAAAAATAAGCGTGCCGGCGGTGACCGCGCGCTCGCGCGTGGTGCGGCCGCCCGCCATCATCGCGGCCCAGTCGCGCCAGGCCAGCGTCAACTCATGGCGTGCAAACCACGTCAGTGTGCCGGACGCCGTCATGCCGCGGCACTTTCCGATGCGACCAGGCTCAAGAAGGTTTCTTCCAGCGTGCCGCCGCCGCTGCCGGCCTGTGCGCTGAGCTCGGCCAGCGTGCCTTCTGCGATCAGGCGGCCGTGAGCGATCACACCGATGCGCTCGGCCATGCGTTCGGCAACTTCGAGAATGTGGGTCGTCAGAATGACGGTCGCGCCGTGCGCAACCCGGTCCTTCAGGACGGCTTTGACCTGGCGCGCCGACCCAGCGTCGAGGCCGGTCAGCGGTTCATCGAGAATGATTAGCTGCGGATCGTGGATCAGCGCGCCAGCAAGGGCCACCTTCTGGCGCATGCCTTTCGACAGCCCCTGACAGCGGGTCCGGGCTTGCTGGTCGAGACCGAGCAGCACAATCAGTTTGTCGGCTTCCAATTGGGCTTTACCAGCGTCCATGGCCCACAGCCCGGCGACGAATTCGAGATATTCCATCGGATCGAGCTTGTCGTAGATCATCGGCTCGTCGGGCACCCAGGCCATCACGCTTTTGGCGGCCACCGGGTCCTTGCGGGCATCGATGCCGCAAATCGAAATCGCGCCGGAGTCGGGCGGC
>JANMOL010000188.1:0-6015 GCA_031369245.1 Hyphomicrobium sp.
GTATTGCGACTTCAATATTTCGTCGAGAATTTTGGATGGCGGATCATCGGCGTTGATTTTTTCCATCTTGGTGCGGTGGACCATGATGTCGGCGACTTCGAGATCGCGCAGATCGAGGACGCCGCCCAGCATATTGGCGTCGCCCTTGGCAACCGAGCCTTCTTTGGCCTGGAGATCAATCGTGCCGCGTATTTCTTCATGTGCAGCCAGAATGTTGGCCGCATCGTCGGCTTTGCCGGGTGTCAGCTTTAGCAGCTGGCGCACGATAAACTCGATCGCTTTGGTCATTGGCGTCAGCAACACGATGACGCCGCGCATGACAGGCGCCACAAACAACGCAACCCGGTCGGCGTAGGCCAGCGCATAGGTTTTGGGCAGCACGGCTGCGAAGATCACGATCAGCACGGTGATGGCGGCTGTGGCATACGCCACGCCAAATTCGCCGTACAGCTGGACCGCGAGGTTTGAGGCAAGTGCTGCTGCCAAGACGTCAACCAGCGTGTTGCCGAGCAAAACCGTGCCGATCATCTTTTCAGGCGACGACAGCACCTGATTGACGACCTTCGCTTTGGCGTTGTCGTCTTCTTCAAGGGCATGCATGCGGGCGCGCGAGGCGGCTGTCAGTGCGGTTTCACTCAGATTGAAAAATGCCGAGAGCGCGATGAGTAAAACGATTGCGGCAAGGCTCAGGCCGATCGAGAGGGTCATGGTGGGCGTCAAATCCGTTCAACGTCGCCGGTTATGGGGTCGCCAGTTAGGGGGTCGCAAGTACGCCGCCGATCCTAGCACAGCGGCGGCTGGTCCGCTCAACCGGCGATTTCGCGGGCCAGGAATGCGCGCACCCGCTCGGGCTGGACATCGCGGGAAACAAAGGCTTGTCCGATGCCGTTCACCAGGATGAACGTCAGTTGGCCGTTGCGGACTTTCTTGTCCTGGCCCATCCAACGCAGGAGATCGTCCGGGTTTGCCCGGCCGCCTGGAATGTCGCTGATGCGCGATGGCAGGCCAGCCATCTTCAAATGGCGGGCAACGCGTGCCGTGCTGCCAGCTGGCGCCAAGCCAAGCTCTTCCGACAATCCGAACGCCAGCGTCATGCCGATGGCGACGCCTTCGCCGTGCAGCAGCCGGCCAGAATATCCAGTCCAGGCTTCGAGCGCGTGACCAAACGTGTGGCCAAGATTAAGCAGCGCGCGGTCGCCGGTTTCGGTTTCGTCGCGCGCAACGATGGCAGCTTTGGCTTTGACGCTGGTTTCAATGGCGTCGATGAGTGCCGGTCCGCGATTGCCAAGCACACCCTGCCAGTTGGCTTCGAGCCAGCTGAAAAATGCGGCGTCACCCAGTAAGCCGTATTTGACAACTTCGGCATAGCCGGCCCGCAGTTCGCGCGGTGGCAGCGTCGACAGCACATCGGTATCGGCGATCACCACGTTTGGCTGATGGAACACGCCGATCAGGTTCTTGCCTTGCGGTGTGTTGATGCCGGTCTTGCCGCCAACTGAGCTATCGACTTGCGCCAACAGCGACGTCGGAATTTGTACGAAGCGCACGCCGCGGCGCAAAATTCCGGCCGCAAATCCGGCCAGATCGCCAATGACGCCGCCGCCGAACGGCACGACAACGTCACCACGCTCGAGCCCGAGTTCCAGCAGGCGCTCGCACAACGGCCCAAGCTCGCGGAAGCTTTTGGTGGCTTCGCCCGGTTTCAGAATGATCGACCCGGCATGCATGCCAGCCGCCTTCAAGCTGGCTTCGAGCGCTGCCAGATGATGGCGCGCAACATTCTCGTCGGTAACGACGCCGCACTTCACCGGACCCAGCCGCGCCGCAATCAAATCGGCGCTATGGGGCAGCAGCCCGCTGCCGATCAGCACGTCGTAGGAGCGGGCGCCGAGGCTGACACCGACCGTTCGCTGCGGTGCGGCGGCGGCGCGCGGCGCTGGCGGGTGGCTTGCCGGTGGGCTGGGGGGTGAGCTGGGGTGTGTCATGTGCGGAGCATTGTCCTTTGGCCGGGGTGCGGCCGCGCCGGCTGCGGGCGGCCCTGATGCTGGTACTGCAACTGGGACTGGTGCTGGCACTGGGTTTGGCAATTCGATCAGGCGTTGGAGAATTTCGCTGACAATAATATCGTGCGGCTCGTCGCGGCTCTCGACCATGACGTCGGCTTCGGCGTAGGTCGGATAACGCGTTTCTATCAGCTTCTTCATCGTCGCTTCAGGATTGCCGCTGCGCAGCAACGGCCGGGTATCGCGTTTCAAGACCCGCCGCATGAGCACAGGAAGCTCGGCGCGCAGCCAAATCGAAATAGCGGTTTCGCGGACACGCTGGCGGGTGTCGGGATGCATGTAGGCCCCGCCGCCGGTTGCCAAGACCTGTGCGCCGTTGTTGAGCAGGCGCGCGATCACCTTGCGCTCACCCTCGCGAAAGTAAGCCTCGCCGTACTCGGAAAAAATATCATTGATCGACTTGGCGGCGGCTTTTTCTATTTCTTCGTCAGCGTCCACAAACGGCAGGCCCAATCTTGACGCCAAGCGCTTGCCGATCGATGACTTGCCACAACCCATCAGCCCGACAAGCACGATCGGCCGCCGCCCGAGACGGCTCTTGATGGTTTCAACCGCTTCCGTTTCGGTCATGCTGGTCTCGTGTGGCAATTCTCTTGGGGCAATTCTGTTGGGGCGTGGCTGTTGGGGCGCGCGAACCGCGAATCAGTGATGTTAAGAGGGCTCGAACGTGCCGAGCCGGTTTGAGGGGCCCGTCATGCCATGATCCGAAATTGCCCGCAAACCGGAACATTAAAGGCTAGCTTGTGGCACGCGGTGGTGGCATCCGGCCACGACAATGGTGATAGGGTGCGCCGTCAGTCATAATCGCGCCAAGTTGGGCTTTCAGATATCATCGGAATTGGAATAAAGGAATGCCGAGCCTCATCCGGTTGGCACTCGTCGCAAGCACGCTGATCGGGCTGCTGCTCGGCGGCCTTTATGTCCTGGCGACGCGCTTTGAGCCTGAGCAGCAGACCGTCAGCAAACCCGTTCCCGGCGTCAAAATCCGTCGATAACCACGGTCAAAAGTGCCCCATGCAGACGCAATCAATGACGTGGTGGCCGATTGTGCGGGCAGTTGTGCGCCCGGTTGTGCTGGCAGTTGTGCTGGCAGCCGTCACTGTTACTGGCGGGGCGGCGGGCGGCGGAGCCTTTGGTGGTGAGGACACTTGGCAGCCGTTCAATCCTTTTGCCGAAATTGACAAGACGCGGGCCGCCAAAGCCGCCGCTGCCGCCCAGCAGCCAGCATCTCAAGACCGCCCGCTTCTGAGACCCATGACAGCGCCGGCAACGCCCGAGGGCGATGGGGCCGGATCTGCCGTGCCGGACGCGGGTTCGCCGGTGCCGGGGCCAACGCGCGCTGAAACCGCGGTCATGCAGGACGCCATTCCGCCGCCGGTCGAAAGAGGCGAGCTGACGCCGGTGATGTCGACCGATGGATCCGGTCTGCCGTTTGAACTGTGGAGCGGGCTCGATATCGCGGCCGTCGAAACGTTGATCAGCACGCTTGAAATTCCACCGCGTTCGCCCGCGCTGCACAATCTATGGACGCGGCTGATCACGTCGGATGTGACGCCGCCAACGGGATCGGCTGCAAGCACGGCCTTTGCAGCGCTGCGTCTGGAAGCGCTTTACCGCTCCGGCCTGGCCAGTTTGGCTGCTGCTGAGATCGCCAAACAGCCGGCTGCGACCGACGCGCTGATTGCTTCGCTGGCCGCACGCAACGCGTTCGCGGCTGGCCATTCTGAGAACGGGTGTGAGATCGCGCAACGGGCCGCCACGCTCAAGGGCGCGATGCCCAAGCGAATTAAGAGCCAGGCGATTTTGATTTCCGGCTATTGCGCGGCGCTTGCCAACGACACGGCCTCGGCCGGGCTGGCAGCCGAACTGGCGCGCGAGGAAGGCGAGGCGGCGTCGCCCGGTCTTGAAGCGCTCGATGCCCTATCGATTGGGGCCAAGGCCAAGTTCAGCGAACCCAAGCAAATTTCGCTGCTCGACTATCGACTGGCCGAGCGGGCAGGCGGGCTGGCCGAAAAAAATGTGCTCGAAAAAGCCGAACCGGCGCTGCTGGTTGCGCTGGCCAATGACCCAGCGACGGCGCCGGGGCTTAAGCTCGGCGCCGCTGAAGCGGCCGCACGGCTCAATGCGCTGGCTCCCGGCGCGCTTGCACAGGTCTATCGCGCGCTTGCCAGTGCCGAGACGGCGGACACGCTGCTGGCTGGCGGAGCAGCACACGGTGCCAGCCGGCGCGCCGGGTTGTTCAAAACTGCGGACGCTGAAAAAACTCCGATGAAAAAGACGCGTCTGATCCGCGCGTTCCTTGATGACAGCAAACAGGCCGGCCTGCTGTTTCAAGGCTTGCAGATGGTGGCGCCGATCGCTGCCGCGCTCAACCCGCAGCCCGAGATCGGCTGGTTTGCGGAAACGGCGGCCGAGATCGGGTTGGCATCGGGGCGCTATGATCTCACCCGGCGTTGGGTGGCGTTGGCCAGTCCGTCATCTGCCGCCGCGCCGGAGCGCGGTGCGAGCAGCCTGGCCCATTGGCTGGCGCTTGCCGATATTGCCGATCCCAATTTTCAACCGCGCGGCGAAAGCCTGACGGCGCTGGCAAGCCTAGCGGTCACCGGCCGGTTTACACCCGACGCGCTGCATCGGCTTGCCACCGTTCTCGATGCTCTCGCCTACAACGTTCCGATCCCGCTGTGGGACGCCGCCAGCCGGACGCCGCAACCCGCGAGCGGCTATCTGCCAGAAACTGGCGTGTTGTCTCAGCTGCAAGACGCCGCCAAGAAAAAAGAGTTCGGCCGCACGGTGTTGCTGGCGATGAAGGCGCTCGGGCCCAACGGCGCGCAGGGCGCGCATATGATTGCGCTTGGCGATAGTATCCGGGCGTTGAAGCGTGCTGGCCTTGAAGCGGATGCCCGCCGTCTCGGGCTTGAGGCGCTGCTTGCGACGTGGCCGCGCACAGCGACGAACTAGGGGCCGACACGATGACGGCTGTCGAAAACCATGTGGCGGCGTTTTTGGAAATGCTCAGCGCCGAGCGGGGGGCGGCCGCCAACACGCTGGACGCCTACGAGCGTGATCTTGCAGACTTTGCGGCCTTTGTTGACGCGCGAGCGGTTGCGATCACCGCCGCCTCGCCCAAAGACATTCAAGCTTATCTGCAGCACATGACCGAAGCTGGGCTGGCCGCGACGTCACGGGCACGGCGGCTGTCGTCGCTCCGGCAGTATTACAAATTTCTCAGCGCCGAAGAGATCATCGCGGTTGATCCTGCGGCCGGGCTTGCCGGTCCCAAGCGTCAGCGGACGCTGCCGAGAACGCTCAGCATTGGCGAAGTCGACCGGCTGATTGAAACCGCTGCCCGGCGCATCGCTGGTCAGGATGGCCGCGCGCTGTTCCGGGCGCTGCGGTTTTACTGCCTGCTCGAAATTCTCTATGCGACCGGCATGCGTGTCACCGAACTGGTATCGCTTCCCCGGGCTGTCTTGCGTGGCGACCGGCGTGTGCTGACGATCAAAGGTAAAGGCGGGCGCGAACGGCTGGTGCCGCTCAACCCGGCGGCGCGCGAGGCGCTTGACCGTTACCTCGCGGTTTCAGGCCGGTTTGACAATTCAGCCTGGCTGTTTGCCTCGAAGTCGGCCGAAGGGCATGTGACGCGACAGGGCTTCGCGCTCGACCTCAAAGATCTTGCGCTCGAAGCCGAGCTCGATCCCGAACGTGTGTCGCCGCACGTGCTGCGTCACGCATTTGCCAGCCACCTTTTGGATCGCGGCGCCGATTTGCGCGCGGTCCAGCAGCTTCTTGGCCACGCCGACATCTCAACAACCGAGATTTATACCCACGTGCTGCAAGAGCGGCTGAAAAAACTGGTCAACGAGCATCATCCGCTGGCGAAGAAATAGGGGTCGAGCACGACTGGTACGCCAACAACGGGTTGCTAGCGATTAAGGGCGAGGAGTGATTTAGA